>JAUVJU010000017.1 GCA_030592285.1 Caldifarciminota bacterium | reverse complement strand
AATATTAACAAGGAGTAATTATCAAAAAACTAATCTTTTTACTATTTATCTTTTCAATATCTTTTGTTTTTATCTGGAGTTCAATGATTGTCATTGACACTACCGGAAGCGAGGGCGATTCATTGCAGGCATATATTGATGCTGCCTATGCAATGCCTTTATTTAATCCTGATACAATTATTTTAACGCCCGGTACATATCATTTGGCAATAAATGGTGATACCGGACTTATAATGCGGGATTCTGTTGTGATAATGGGACTTACAGCCCTTCAATGTACATTATCTGGAATAAGTCAGGATTTAGCTGATTCAGCTGATCATATTCTTTATTTCAGCAATCTCGGTAATTGTTATTCAGGCGCAAAATATCTGACAATTGCCAATTCTAATTCAACTGAAAATGGGGCAGGTATCTTTATTGATAATTCATCTCCATTTATTGATTCCTGTATTATTCAAAATAATATAACTTCAAGCTATGGCGGCGGCATATCTATTTCTAATAATTCATCTCCTGATATAATTGGAAATATAATATACAATAATAAGGCAGATATAGGGGCTGGTATCTTTGTTTATGTACAATCCAATCCTCTTATAAGAGATAATACAATCTCATTTGATTCTGCTTTTAATTCAGGAGCAGGTATATTTGTGTATAGTTCATCACCGCGGATTATTAATAATGATATTTTCAATAATTATTCAGATATAGATTTTGGCGGCGGACTTACGATCCTTAATTTAGAACCAATAATTGATAGCTGTTCAATAAATTTGAATATTGCCAATACCACATTTGGGGGAGGAATTTTTGCATCTATGTCAACATGCTCTATTACTAATTCTGATATTTCAGGAAATTATGCTGATAGCTCGGGTGGCGGCATTTATTTGCATAATGATTCAACATCATATATATATAATAACACAATCTCAAGCAATGTATCCAATTATGGTGCCGGCATTGGAATATCCAATACATATAATTCAATTATTGATAGTAATTCTATAACCGATAATAATGCTACGGTTGGTGGTGGAATTATGTTGGGCTTTAATTCATCTGCAGATATTAAAAGAAATACCATTATAGATAATTCAGCAAGTCAGGCAGGTGGCGGAATTGCTCTTTATGAGGATTGTTCACCATTAATTACCGATAATCTAATTCATAGTAATTCAGTTGTAATGTATGGAGGTGGATTATTTATGGATGATCATTGTGATCCAATAATTACAGGAAATACATTTTCATCAAATTTCACTTCGTTTTATGGCGGAGGAATCCATATGCAATTCTATTCTGATCCTGTTATTGAAAATAATATTATTTCAGGAAACTCAACATTAAATTATGGCGGTGGTATTTTCATATATGATTGTTCGAACCCAAGCATAAATAATAATGAAATAGTATATAATACATCAAGAGATGGGGGTGGTGGTGTATTTGTATATTCTGATGCTTCAGCTACTTTAAATAATAATCTTATTTATCACAATTCTGCAAATAATGGAGGCGGTGGACTTGTTGCAGTTAATAATGTAACAGTAAATATAAATAAATGTATTATTGCAGGAAATACTGCGGCTAGTGGCGGTGCAATCTATGATACACTAAATGCTATTATTACAATTGATTCAAGTTTTATTATTGATAATGGCAGTACTGTCAGTTCATTATCGGGCTTTGCACATATTTCAGCAAATGCAGGAACTCCATTTACTACAATAAATAGTAATGTTTATTATAATACGCTTCAATCGGATACTGAATTAATCAATTTTTCAACTGATACTTTACACTGTCAGGATAATTTTTGGCATTATACGGACAGTATTGAAATATTAAATACAATGTCTGGACTTATTGATTTCACACCATTTAGTTCGGATTTTATTTCAAATGTTCCAGGTGAACCATTAAGCATAGATTCTGTCAGGGTATATCTTGATACCTTGTATTCTGTTTTAACAGATACATTGAATAATCCTGGCACTCTATATGTATCAATTTATGGTCAGGATAGATCGCCTGCTATTAAAGAAGCAGCAGTAGGAATTATTAAATCAGGCGTTTATATAAATGGCATTGCCGTAGCATTAATTGAAACGGACTCAAATTCAGGTATTTATCATGGCAGTATCAATATTGCCGAAACAACTGGTGCAGACAATATTAGAAATGATGACATTCTAAATGTATTAAGAGTTGATAGTATAATAGATACCATTAGAGTTGTTGCAAATACAGATTCATCCTCATATTGGCTGGTAGGATATAAAACAATTCTTTCATCAATAAATGAAAATAATTTCACTATTCCCAATCTATTTCTTAATGTACCATCTGTAATAAACAGAAATTCTTCAATATCCTATCAGATACCAAATAAGCAATCTGTTCACATTGAATTTATTGATATTTCAGGTAGAATAATTTCTATTCTTGTTAGTGGTATTAAAGAACCAGGAATTTATAGTATTGATCATTCAAAATTCAATATGAATAAATCTGGAATTTTCTTTATTAGAATGACAACTACCGACAAAACATTGACCAAAAAAACAATAATATTCTAATTCAAGGAGTGTTAATATGGATAAAATGATTGCTTATTGTGGACTTATATGTACGGAATGCCCGGCATATATTGCGAAACAGAAAGATGATAATGAATTAAGGGAAAAAACTGCAAAGGAATGGGCAACAGCATTTAATCCGGACATTAAGACTGAAATGATAAATTGCGATGGCTGTAATAGCAAAGGAACTCTTTTCTTCCACTGTAATCATTGTAAAATCAGAGCATGCTGTATTGAAAAAGGCATTGAAAATTGTGCCTATTGTGATGATTATATTTGTGATGATAAATTAGAACCCTTTCTTAAAAATGCACCTAAAGCACAGGCTTTTCTTGATGAAATAAGGAAAAATATAAAATTGTAAATAAAAAATAATAAATTTAATAGATCATTTTGTAAATTAAATTTTACAAATTTTAAAAATCTTAATTTAGTTTTACATAAGGAAATTTGACTTGGATAAAATTATTGCTTATTGTACATTTGTATGTAAAAATTGTCCTGTATATATTGCTACACAAACAGATGACAATGAATTAAGAAAAAAAATCGCCCAAAAATATGCAACAGAATTTAATTCTGATATTAAACCTGATATGATTAATTGTAATGGTTGTAAAAGCAATAAAATCATTTTTTTTTATTGTAATCAGTGTAAGATTCGTTTATGCTGCATTGAGAAAGGTATTGATAACTGTGCTTATTGTGATGATTATATATGTGATGACAAACTGAAACCAATGCTCGATGTTTCCCCTAATGTAAAAATCTCTCTTGATGAAATAAGGAAAAACCGCTAACAATAATAGTTATATATTGTAAAATCTTCCTAATATTATTCTAAACATAGTATGTGATTACATTATATATTATTTTCATCAATTGTTAAACTTATAGTTATAAATATTGATAAATCCTAATATTACATCAATACATTGGTATATTAAACAACCAAGAAAAACAAATTAAAGAAATCCTATGTCAAGCCAATTCGCGAATCGCGATTCGCGATTCGCGAATTGGCTTGACATGCATTTACTTTTCTGTATAATGTCTTATATGAAACCTCAAGATGTTTTAATTACACTGAAAATTATATCCTTTAATTCGGATGATTGGAGAATTATTGATATTGCGTATAATCTTCATCTCAGTTCATCAGAAGTTCATGATGGGATAAACAGACTTCATCAATCAGAGATTATGCATATGAGAAAACATGTAGTAAAATCCCATTTTGTTGAATTTCTTATACATGGTATCAAATATTGTTTTCCTGCAATATTAGGTATGAAATCAAGAGGAATATTAACCACACATTCAAGTGAGTTTTTCAAAAAAATCATCTCGGACAAAAAAATGGACAATTATGTATGGCCTTCTGAAAATGGAAATGCAACTGGAATTAGTGTAAATCCTTTGTATAAAAGTGTACCTGAATTTGTTCAGAAAGACAGATTTATGTATGAATATCTATCGTACATTGATGCTATTCGTATAGGAAGAAAGAGAGAGAGGGCTTACGCTGAAAAACAGATACTTAAATTACTCAGGTAATTATAATGATTATTGAAAACATGATCCGAACAATTGCTTTGGCATTAGAAAAGACGGGCTACAGATATTATTTTGTTGGTGGAGCTGCCAGTCAATTCTATATTGATGATGATAATTCCAGCAAAGTGCGACCTACGGATGATATTGATTGTGTTGTGGAGATTATGATTTACAAGGATTTTATACTATTTGAACAGAAAATTATAGAACTAGGATTTGAAAAGAATAATGATTCAAAAAATATTTGCAGATGGAAATACAAAAATATATATGTAGATATTATCCCATCCGAATCCAAAAAAATATTGGGCTTTACAAATAGATGGTACAAAGAGGGTATTAAAAATGCAATTAGCAAGGAAATGGGGAATATCACAATACATTATTTTTCCCTTCCATATTTCATGGCATCAAAAATGGAGGCATATAAAAATAGAGGCAAAGATGATATATTTGGAAGTACTGATTTAGAGGATATTATAATTGTTATGGATGGAATAATAGATTTAAATATGTTTTCTGATTTTCCCTTAAAAGTAGTGAACTTCATGCATCAGGCATTTAGTGAATTAATGGAAAATCCGCGTTTTCTTGATGCCATAATAGGTCATATCGATATAAGTCCTGTAAGAGAGAAACGGGCAATGCGTCTATATGATTTTATGAAAAAATTTATTGATTCTTAGAATTATTATATCTTACCTTTCTATTAATGAATGAATCTTTAATGATTTTCCTATTTTAATAATATCCCAAACATTTCATCTGTTTTTGGTTGAATCATTGATTTTGCATCTTTAATTCCTTTTATTAATTCATCAATAGAATATCCTGAAATGACAGATTTCATATATTCTCTGCTCCATAATGGTTCAATTTCTATTTCCATATAAATCTTAGCAATTGCCCTGTTTTTTATATATTTTAGTGGAATATCTGGGGTTTGATTTAGCAGTTCAAATAATTTATCCATAAACCTTCTATCCGTTTTAGAAATTCCTCCTGTATAAATCTTGACTAAATATCCAAAATAATGTGAATGAACATCTGTTTTTAAACGGTAAGCAATTTTTTCCTTATAACATAATTCTCTCCTCAAAAAAAGATCATAATATGCAGATAGAAGATGAGCATTTATCAAATTGTTTTTTCCTAAACAATATATGTTTCCTAATTGAATGAATGTAGATGGAAATGATGCTTTAAATTCCTTTATACTTTTATTTTTTATTTTTACATCTTCTTTTATTGATTCAATATTCCCAATAGCGGAAATAGAGTTTGTATTTATTTCTTTTTTAACAATATAAGCATCATTTATTGATTTTTGTAAATGTTTTTCAATTAATGAAATATTCATATCCTTCATTTCTATATATATTTCATTTGAATATGGGAAAGGAAAAAATGTTGAATAAAATAGATCATTAATATAATTTAAAGGAATTTTTCGTTCTATGTTTATTTCCTTATTTATTTCTTTAATATTGATTTCATCTTTTTTTAATGGATAATTTATTAAATCCAATGATATATTATCAATAAGGGCTTCCCTTCCAATTATACTAAACATAATATATTCTCTTTCTATAAAAGGAAAAACAAAAATTGATTGTTCTATATTTTCAACTCTCTTCTTTAAAAGCTTATAGGTAAGATATGAAAATTCAGAAAAATAGGGTCCACAAGGAAATGCAATTATTAAATTCATCAAATCCATTTATTTTTTCCTTTTTGAATAAAGAACAACCAACCTATCAATATGCTCATATGTTGCTAAAAATCTCTCTTTATTCATTTCTTTAAGTCGTTTACAAAATTCTTCATAACTACTTTTAGAATTAATAAAATTTCCCATTAGAAATGACTCGCTTCGTATATTTTGAATATGATTATGAATAAGAATTTTTTCTTTTAATAGGTCAAATTTTTCTGCTAAGTTTTCCCATAGTAATTTTACATCTACTTTATTCACATTTCTTTCAAGATTAATATTCAATACAAGACCAGAACCCTCCTTAAAAAATGTAGTTGAATATGCACAATTTACAACAATAGCGGGAATATTGCTTTTCCTTAATGCTTCTGTAAAAGTATTATCTTCAAACCAAGATAATATATTGCATATATAAAAAGATATAATATCATCAATATCAGGATCTTTAATTAAACATCCTATGCCAAGGAAATCTGATTGTCCTTCTAATATTAATGTTTTCTCAGCGTATTTTTCCTTAGGAAAACTAACTACTTTTTTGTTCCACTTTTCTTCTTTTATTCTTATTCCTTCCATATATGTTCCTACTTCTGATATTACCTGTTCTTCCATAACATTACCTGCTATTAAAATGGTTATATCATTCCAAAAACAATTTCTATAATGCTTAAGAATTGAAGGTGTGATATTATTAATATGCTTCATTCCTTCACTTTGATTATAACCATAGGGATGCGGGGAAAAAAGAAAAGATAATAATTCTACAATAAATTTATATTTAGGAGATGAAGTCCAGAAACTCCATTCCTTTATTATTAAATCTCTTTCAATGTCAACCCTTTCTTTTGTAATTTCAGATTTATAAAGATAATTTAGTAAATATTTAAGAGCTGTTCTCCAATTTTCCATAGGAACATAATGGTTTATTCTTATAAAATCCATAGCTGTTTGTGCAATAGTTTCTCCTCCAATATACCTAATATTCATCCATTGATCATAATGGGGAGATACAAGTATATGCTCAAGAAAATGTGAAAGCCCAATTATATCTTTAGGGTCATTACTAGTACCTGCTCCAAAATACAGAAGAGTAGATACCATTTTGGAATTTTTTCTGGATTCTACAATTACTTTTGTATTAACCTGTTTTATTCTTTCTCCTTTGTTAATATATTATATTAGAATAATAGTTTTACTTCAACAACTCTTCTATTGCTCTTTTGAGTTGTGTATCAGAATTATGTAAATAATCTTCAGGTGGATTCTCAACAAAAATATCCGGCTCAGTAGGATTGTTTTCTAAATTTGTACCATCCTGTCTAAATACTCCAAGAGCAGGAATCCTATAAAATGTTCCATCAAATAGTGTGGTCCCATAAGTACCAATAACGCCCCCTGCTGTTGGCATTCCTATAACTTTACCAATACCTGTTTCCTTAAATACATAGGGGAACATTTCCGCATTGGAGAATGAACCTTCGTTAATCAGCATTACTACCGGTTTATTCCATCTTAAAAGTGGGGTTGTCTGCTTTTCGCTATATCTACTATATTTGAATAAATGCATTTGTCTCTGGAAAAAGGTTATATAATAATCATAGGAAAAACCACCGCCATTATTTCTTACATCAATAATTAATCCTTCTTTATCGGTAAGTTCATACAAAATTTTATCAAGGAATTTCCAATAATCACGATTACCCATTAACCTAATATGTATATAACCTAGTTTACCATTACTTAATGAATCTGTAATAACCTCTCTTCTCTTTACCCATTCATCATACATAAGATTATATACATAACCCTGAGATGATGGAACAATAGTATATTCAATATTCTTGCTGCCAATTTTTCTCCTCACAATAATCTTCACTTTTTTGCCGCTTTTATTTAAAAGATATTTTGCAAGATCTGTGTTTTTTAAGTCATTGCCATCAATACTAACAATATAATCACCCTTTCTTATATCAATATCTTTTCTATTTAAAGCACTCATCTCAAATATTTCGGTTATCTTGGGATAATTTTTATCCATTATATATCTTATTCCCAAATCACCATATTCAAGATTTCCTCCCGTTCTTTCTCTAAAAGACAGATGTGAGGCATTCAAATCACCAAACATTCTATAAACAATAGATTCCAATTTATTGAAATTCTCTGCATTTTCTACATATTTTTCATATTTGTTTCTTATGCTATGCCAATCATTTTGATGAAAATCAGCATCATAAAAGTAATCATTTAATATAAGCCATGCTTCTTTAAATAATTCTTCAAATCTTTCTTTTGAATTTTTGCTAATAGTACTTCTAAATGAAACAGGCATGGGATTCCCGTTTAATGAAGATGAAAATAATTTATCTCCAGAAATATAGAATAACTGCTTTCCTGATTGAGAAAATTTTATTTCACTTATCTTTTCTGTCTCAAATACAAATTCCTTTTTAAAATCAATGATCCCTCTATCTTCTTTCACATTAATTTTATAAACCTTATGCTTGTTTTCCTTTTCTACAACAATAACAATTGTTTGTCTATCAGGGGAAGGAATAGCAATAATTATATCTTTTTCATCAAGCACTTTATGCATTTTTTTATTAATATTACTATAATCAATATCAGTATCATTAATAAATGAATCCTTCTCATTTTCAAATCTTTTATATTCTGTTCTTGGTTCAGTAAGATCAATATAGAATAATTCTCTATACCGCTGCATTCTCTCAATATTTGAATTATAGGTATAATAGAGCCGCGAACAGTCATTTGAAAACATAATGGGTATTGAGACAAATCCACTTTTTGTTAATTGATCAACCTTCTTTTTTTCTCTATCATAAATATAAATATTAGCAACTGAATAAGATTGTCCATCTCTATTCATCTTTGTATATGCAATATATCTGTTATTGGGTGATAATACAGCATTATATATTTGTCCTTTATCCAATTCCTTTATTTTATTTTTTTCATAAATATAAATTGCTTCAGGGGTTCTGAAAATCAATGTTTTATCATAGGATCCATTATCCTCATCGCAAACGGCAAGAATATCATTAGGTAATTTACTATCTGTAATTTGCTTTATATTGCCCTCTTTATCCCCTTTATAAATATTGAAATAGCCATCTCTATTTGATATAAAATAGTAATTTGTTGAATCAATAAAGACGGGATTTCTATCCCATGCTGGATTATTTGTAAGATTATCATCTAATATTTCCGGATAGTACAAAAATATTTCCCCATAGGAATTGATTAGTATTAATGAATCATTGTTTAATGAAACCGAAAAATCCTTCACTTCATTTATACTTTCTTCCCTTATTTGAGATTGGATTCTATCTGGTAAAATCCTTATCTCAATATCCTTGATCTCCTTTTTATGAGTATCCATACTATAGAGACAATAGCCGCATTCAAATACTATTGTTTCAGCCAGTTTATCTATACTGAAACGATTGATATTTGATTTACTATTTGTAATTACTTCTATTTCTCCTGTTTCTATATTACTTTTCATAATATTATAGATACCCTTATAGGGAGATATATAGTATAGATATCCATTTCTGATCTTTGGAAAAATATCCTGATAATCATTATCTGTTAATTTTTTTACCGGTTCATCTGAACCAATTTTTTTCATATAAATATCATAGTCCGCACTGCCTTGATATTTGTATCTATATGAACTAATTTTTCCTTTCATATATACAGCAATATCATTTTCCTTATCCATAAACCTTGCTGGTGCATAAAAATACTTTTCGGGAATACCACCATTTATATTAACAGAGTAAATGAATGTTCCCAAATCTCTAGATATTGATTGAAAAATCAGTTTTTCTTCTTCAAAGAATAATGGATAATCATATCCTCTTGCAAATGTAAGCTGCCTTACAATACTCTCTTTCAAATCCAAAATGAAGATCTTTCTTTGTAATCCATTTCTGTCTGAACTAAATGCAATGTATCTATTATCAGAACTAATAACCGGATTCCCATCATAGGCAGGATGCACTGTTAATTGAACCGCCTGCCCGCCATTAATATCTATACTGTAAATATCATCATTAAATTCAAATAAAAGATACTGTCCATTATCTGCTATTTGAGGGTTTTCTAATAGATTATCAGCATGACTAAATACAAATATCAGTATTAAAATAATTAGTAACATATTCTTTTTCATTTTACTCCTTTGTTTAGATATTACTTGTATTCGCTTTTATATACAACATTAAATCCATTATTTATAATATTAATAATATTATTTTTTTGTTCAACAAGATATGGATAATCTTTGATGAATGAAACAATAAAATCATAATTTGAAAAAATATCTTCAAAAATCCCATTAATTACCTTTTCTTGTATTTCAAAATAGATTCCTAAATCAAACAAATCCTTTTTACTGATATTTCTTCTTTTTCCATTTATTGGTATTGCCGAATCTTCCTCATCATTTATTACTAATTTTGAGCATACAATATCATATGCGGGAGATATGGACATTGAACTATCAGCATTATAAAGCAATCCATAATTTTTTAAATGTGCATCACCATTCCCTATTATAAAATTTGTAATTACACTTTTATAAAATTCCTGAATAGCAAGTCCGGGAAATCTTGCATATTTCAATATTCCTTTTCCGATTTTTTCAATACTACCACCATATTTATCTCCAATATCAAGTATTGATTGAAAATCCTCAAAATGGTGTTTATTACTATTTGTTCTATCAAAACGCTTAACTAAATATGCATTAGTTCCATCAGTTAATTCAATTAATGTATGCCTTGCAGTATTTATTCCAACAATTTGAAATATTGTCATAAAAAGATTTTCATTTTCTGGAAGATTAGGGTAACTGTCTGTCTGAGGTTTTAGAATATATGTACCACTATTAACTACAATTTCAAGATTATTATTTTCATTATTTAACCTAACAGATAATTTTGGCTGTACACCTGAAATTGATAATTTTCCTACCATTTCCTGTGCCCTTAATGAAATTTCATTTAATGGAAATAATATTTGGGGAATTTTTTCTTTGCCAAATAAAAGTTTTTTGCAAGAATTATGAATTATTAATTCTTCTTTATTTAATAAACGACCACATGAAATACAATGCTTATTCATCTTTTATTTCCTCAATCCACACTGCCCCAATAGTATCCCTGCATGTCTTTATTAAAAATCCAAAATCATCATTTTCATCAATCTTTAATTTTTTTCCTACAATGTCTCTATACCATCCTTCCGGTAATAATGATTTAAAAAAAGTCTGTAAATGTTTTGATTGATAAATCACTTTATTAAATGGAAAGTTTACTGATATGGGAATACCTTTCTTCATATAATCATAATCATAAGTAAATATATATCCTTCTGGGGACTCCTTAATAACACCTGCAAACAAATTATTAAACATAACTCTTGCTTTCCTATTTTCTTTCATCCTTGATTGCCTCCAAATGGTATCCAAAGAGTTTTAATACCTGATTGACTTTATCCATTCTCATTGTTTTCTTTCCCTGTTCTACATCACGAATAAATCTTAAGCCAACACCAGATCTTTTTGCAAGTTCAATTTGTGTTAAATTGCTTTGTTTTCTTAATTGCTTAAACCGTTTATCTAATTTCATAATTAAATATTATACCTTTTTTGATATAATGTCAAGTACCATTTACCTTTTTATACCTTTTTTGGTATAGTTTGTATTCAAATATACCTTATTTGATATAATTTTATCCATTTTTTCTCAATTTATACCCTTTTCGGTATAATTCTTTTGCTCATCATGGCTACCCTAAGGATAAGCATCTTTTCTGCGGAAGAAGACAAGCAATATAATGACAAATATTCTTGTTTGTAGGTATATTCCGAATAATTTGAGGAATATGTTGAGGGCTTGACCTGTCCATAATTATAAAAACAATGAAATGTATTATGTTTTGTAGGGGCGGGTTCCAAACCCGCCCACCAATTTATTTGCTTGTGTGACGGAGCAGAAAAAATGAATGCCGGTAAGGAGATTACTACACTTTATTCTCGACTAAAACAAGGCGGACATTCTGTCCGCCTTGTAAATACACCTCCAGGGACTTGAACCCTGAACCTACTGATTAAGAGTCAGTTGCTCTGCCAGTTGAGCTAGAGGTGCGTAAAAAAGTACGCCCAACAGGATTCGAACCTGTGGCCTACGGATTAGAAATCCGTTGCTCTATCCAACTGAGCTATGGGCGCATAATTTTATTGGGGTGAGTGATGGGACTTGAACCCACGACTACTGGAACCACAATCCAGTGCTCTACCAGCTGAGCTACACCCACCATATATCGGGGCGGCAGGATTTGAACCTGCGGCTTCCTGCTCCCAAAGCAGGCGCGCTAACCGGGCTGCGCTACGCCCCGTATTTATTTTTTAAAAAATCAATAAATTTCTTTAATGCTATTGCTCTATGTGAAATAGTGTTTTTAACATCTGATTCCATTTTAGCAAATGTTTTATTATAACCATTAGGAATAAACACCGGATCATATCCAAAACCTATTTCACCTGAAGGATTCTTCACAATATGTCCATCACATATACCTTCAAATGATTCAAATTTATTCTCTGATAAACAAATAGTGATAACTGTTCTAAATCGTGCTGCTCTATTCTTACAATTAGCACCTTTCATTTTATCTAAAAGTTTTAAATAATTATCCTTGTATGTTGCATTCTCACCGGCATATCTTGCTGCATAAATTCCTGGTTTGCCATTAAGACAATTTACTTCAAGACCTGTATCATCACCAAAACTTGCAATGCCGGTAAACTTATAACCCGCACTTGCCTTTATTAATGAGTTTTCAGCAAGTGTTATGCCTGTTTCCTCAACTTCAGGGTAATTCCTATAATCATTGATATAAAGAACCTTAAATTTACCTCTAAATATATACTCTATTTCTCTCTTTTTGTCAAGATTATGTGTTGCAAAAAACAATTTCATGGTAAGACAATAAATGCATCAGCATAGCCCTTTTCTCTTGCCAAATTCCTTACATTTTCTGCCTGACTCTTTGTTTCAAAATGCCCTACTCTTACTTTATAATAGGGAGCAATATACTCAACATAAACTTCTTCTGAAAAATTTGATTTCAAATCATTTGCAACCTTATTTGCTTTCATTTCATCATAAGTTGCAAAAAGCTGAACCTTGTATTCTCCTTTGGAAAGCATTTCAATGGGTTCCTCAATAATCAGTTCACTCTCTTCTATTGGTTCTTCAATGATTTCAAGTTCTTCAGTTATTTCCTCTTCAATGATTACCATTTCACCCTCTGGATATATAATTTCTTCAGTTGCTTTTTTTGCACATCCAATAAATATCAGCACAAAAATCATAAGAATAATGAATGTAATTTTTCTTTTCATGACGCCTCCCGTTAGAGATATTTTTTCAATTTATCATTTTTTCCGATCTTTTCAATCAGGGATTTTATACTTGCAGTATCCCTTTTACTGCATACATATGTTACATCTTCTGTTTTGACAATAACAAGGTCATTTACTCCCAAAATAGCAATAAGTCCTTTTTCAGAATAAATAACATTATTATTTGAATTAAGTATTTCCACTTCTCCTGAACATATATTACCTTTATCATCTGCATTCATTGTCCTTTCTAAAGCATTCCAATTGCCAACATCATCCCACTCAAATTGTGCTCTAACAATCACAATATTATCTGCCTGCTCCAAAACACCAAAATCAATTGATGTTGATTTACATTTTTTATATAGAGCAAGAAGTGCATTGCTTTCATTATCCGTATCAATATGATCTTCAAATTCCACAAGATTATTATACATATCAGGGATATGCTTTTCTATTGATTTCAAAATTTCCTCTGTTTTCCATAGGAATATTCCACTATTCCATAATGTTTTTTTACCTTTTAAATATGAGGTTGCTACTTTTAAATTAGGTTTTTCTTTGAATGCATTTATCTTGTAAACCTTTTCATCCTGTAATGCCTCTCCAATCTCTATATACCCATAGCCAATATCAGGCCTTACTGGTGTAATTCCAAAAGTAACGAGATTTCCTTGCAATGCATATTTATAACCAAGTTCAATGGTTTTCTTAAATTGTGAAACTGTTTTTATATCATGGTCAGCAGGACAAACAAGCATAATTGAATTTGGATTAATATGATTCATTTTTTTTGCAGCATATCCAATTGCAAGAGCAGTATTTCTTCCAAAAGGTTCTGCAAATACATTGTTTCTTTTTAGGCAATTTAAATCAATAATAGGTTTTTTTATTTGTTCTGTTGCAATTACATATATATCATTATTCTTTATAAAATGTTCCAATCTAAGGACTGTTTCTTCAAGCATTGTTTTTTTACTAATTATAGGTAAAAGCTGTTTGGGTTTTTCAGTTCTTGACATTGGCCAAAATCGTTCTCCTTTACCACCTGCCAATATAACTCCGAAAATATTGTCCATTCTGCTCCTTTTTATGATTTTTAATTATATTACATTATATTATATTATATTTAACAGTCAATATCTTTTATTATAAAAATAAAGTGATTTATATAATATATTTATTTTAAAAAATTCTTAATTTCCTGAGCTTTTTCCATATATTCTGCCTTATATGTTTTTTTATACATAAATTCCAATTCCGATAATACTTTTCTGCATATATTCCGATTTTTTAAAGCATAGCAGAGTAATCTATCTTTTTCCAGAAGGATCTTTTTATCATTGGATTGAATCTTTTCAAGAATATTTATTGCCTTCCTTTTATTATTTTTCATCAATGCTTCAGCCAAAACCATTAATGATTGATTGTGATAATTACCGCTTTTGATTTGTAATGAGATAGTTATGCTTTTCTTTGCAAATTCTACAGCTTTTTGATAATCACACTTATCTATATACAACACTGCAATGTCAGCCAATAGTTTGCATATATATACTTTGTTTTCCATTTCCTTTGCTACTTTTAATGCTTTTTTTAGATGCTTATCTGCTTTTTTATAATCTTTTTGTTTTCTCTTTATATAGGCAATTAATTTGAGTGTATCCACAATACTTTTTTTAATTCCTAATTTGCTTACAATATCATATGATCTTTCAAAGGAGCTCAAAGCATCCTCGTAATCACCTGCGTGAAGCATTAATTCACCAATTGAGCAATATGTATTACCAAGCATCTTTTCATCATTTGCTTTATCTGCAATATCAAGTTTCTCCATAAAGCATTCCATTGCTTTATCTACTTTTCCATTTATTAAATATACTTCGCCAAGATTTCCCAAAGTTACTCCCATGCCATATTTAGTGTCTAATAGGCGAAATACTACAAGAACTTCATTGTATAATTCCTCTGCTCTCTTATAATCCTCCTTTCTAAAATATATTGACCCAAGATTCAGTTTTGCAAGTGCTTTACCTCTTCTATCTCCCATTTCACCTGTTACTTTCATTTTAAAATTAAGCATATTAATTGCTTTTTTATATTCTGCTTTTGTAATATATATACTTGCCATATTACCTGTGATCAAACTAACAATTCGCTTTATTCCTGCTTTTTTTGCAATATTAAGTGCCTTTTCATAATATTTTTTGGCTTTTTTTATATCTCCCTTATACCAGTAAACGCCGCCAATATTAGCATATGAACCACATAAATGCTCAATGGAATGTTTCTTTTTAGCAATATATATTGCTTTATTAAAATATTCAATTGCTTTATCATACTTTCCAAGATACCAGCAATAATTACCTAAATTTCTATAAACACTTTCATACAAATTTTTATCTTTATACTTCTTTGAAATATTCTCCGCTTCAAATAAATCCTTTTTAGCATCTTTCTGTTTCCCCATTGTAATATTTATTGCCCCTTTTATAAGCAATGCATGGATAATATGTTCATAATCATTATTTTTCTCTGCAATTAATTTTAATTTATCTGCATACTCAATGCATTCCTTATATTCACTCCTTATTCTCAGTATCTCACTTATTCCCATAAAAGCATTAGCAAGTACTTTCATATTCCCTGATTCTTCAGCATATTTAATGGATTTTTCATAATATTCTCTTGAAGCATCCAGATTTCCTTCATTATATAATAGATCTGCCATTCTTGAATGAATATCAGAGCATTTACTTTTATCATTTGTCATTTGCATCATTCTCTGAATAATATTCCTGTTTTCCTCATTCCTAAAATTCTCTGCTGCCCATAATGATGCTTTATCATAATAATGATATGCCTCATCAAAGAACTCTGCATTATCATAATGATATGCAATTTGATATAAAAATGATTTATCTTTTGGATAAAATAATTTAATGATCGTTGCTGCCTTAAGATGCAATTCCCTTAAGCGTTTCTTCATTTGCATACAATAAACAGCATCCCTTAAAATACCCTGCTTGAATATATATTTTAATTCACTAAGAGAGAGCCATATTTCATTTTTTTCGCCATTATCAATTATTCTATCAATATTTTTCGTATCAAGCATATTTTTCAAGATTTCTGTCTGAAATTCCACACCAAGCACAGATGCATGTTTAACTGCAGTTTTGAGTTCCTGATTAAGTCCATCCACCCTTGCAACAAGAATATTATTTATACTTGAAGGTATATTCGTATTTCGACTTATAATTCTATACTGTCCCTCTTTTTCATCTATTAGATTATTTTCTTTCATATATGATATTAATTGTCTGGCAAAGAATGGATTCCCATCTGATTTTTTCATTACAATATTGATTAAATCCATATCGGCTGCAGTGCCAAGTGTTGTTTTTATAATTTTCCCAATATTATCCCTGCTTAAATTTTCCAGATTAATTAATTGTTTATTGATTGAATCATCTTTTAGAAAATCTTCGGAATTCCCATTGGTCCTTGTCACAATTAGTAAATAGGGTAAGTGTTTGCTTTCTCTCATGATCACAGACAATGCCATAATCGAGTCATTATCAGCCTTATCCATATCATCTATCATAAGAATAGTTGTAATATTTGCAATCAAATGATAATAATCGCGAAGAGTATATAGCTTGATCTCAAATTTATCCTTTGGAGGTAGATTGTGATATTCTTTATCTTTAATATGTATTCCTGCAATATCGGCTATTATTGTTTTTTTACCTTTCATGCTGGGGAATTTTTCAATAAAATCATCCCACTTATTTTCAAATGTATCTATCTGTTCATTCTCTAAAAAAACACTTCTCATATATGAAGTAAATGGATTAAAACTCCTTCTAAATACAGTATCACATCTCATTTTTATAATATTATATTTATTTTTATATACTGATTCCAAATGAGTTAACATTAATGTTTTTCCTGTTCCGGTATTTCCTTTAAGTATGATAATGCATGGTTCATTGTTTTGCTCAATCAATGCAAGATTATTCCTGAAAACATTTAATTCCTTGTCTCTACCACATATTATTTCATCTGAAATATAATGTTGCAACTTATTATTCATAATATATATATCATTATAATTTTTTTTGCCTTTTACTTTAAACTGTCCTTTATGTTTAAATTCGCGAATTTTTGAAGCATGTTTTATTAGATTACTGTCACAAAGTATTTCGCCATATTTGCTCATTCCCATAAGTCGTGCAGCAAGATTTACTGTATCACCAAGAACAGTGTATGTACATCTTTTGCTTCCAATAAATCCTGCAAATACATTACCATAAGTTATGCCTGCTCTGATCCTGAGACCAAATATCTCTCTTATTTCATCAATGAAAAGACATGCTCGTTCAATATTATTTCCCATTGATAGAGGAGCTCCAAAAACAATAAGTATAAAATTGCCTTTGTCTCCAAAATCTATTGTATTGAAATACCCTCCACTCCTATCTGCAATATCTCTAATCTTGTCAACAAATGAAAATAAACTATTATTATTCGTGAAATTGCTGAAATTTATGAAAATATTGACTGTTTCGCGAAATTCATTTTCAGCGGATATAATATTATTATGAAAAATATTAAAAAGATATTGCTTTTTACATTTTGGCATTGAATAATCATTAATTGGAATTACTATATCTCTATTTTTTAAAATAAAGTATTTATCCCTTTTTTCAAGCATTATTCTAGTTTTTAAATTCTTGTGCAATTTTTCATCAATTATTATTTCACCAGGATTACAAACACCCTCGCATTCTGCTGCTTTACTAATTGCTTTTCCCTTGAAAAAAAATGAGTATCTATCTTTTTTACCGGGAATACCCCATGATATACTGCCATATGCAATTCCTACCTTTACAGAAAGCTTTATTGATTTTTTCTTTATATTGACAGATTTGAATTCTGAAAATATATTCTGAAGTATTATACCTGCATTAACAGCATTATCGGGTGATTTGAAAATTCCTGTAAATGCATCCCCTGCAAATGATGAAATGTATCCTCTATTACTGTACACTGCATTCTCAATTTGTTTGAATAGATCATTAAGAATATTGGAAAGGATTTCGGCTCCATACTTTCCTTCTTTCATTAATGACTCGGTTAATGAAGTAAAACCGCTGATATCTGCAAACATTGCAGTAGCATTTATTCTGCCTCTACTTTTTTTATTTGTTTGTTCGCATATAAAATGCGGTATCAGATTCCTATGTTTTTCCATCAAACCTCCAATATACATAATAAAATAATTTTCACAAAAAAGCAAGGTCGGGGATTGACATTTTGACAGAATTATTAGTAATTTATTGTATTTTTTTATTAAATTATTAAACAAAACACTACATATTGACAAACATCACAATGAGGTATACAATAATTGTACATCAGGAACTGAAAAAATGTCAAAATGTCAAGGCCCGGCTGTATATCATATATTTCTCCTGCCTATATTTTTTTGTATTGACATAATAACTCATTATGTTATATTTCTTAAACTAATAATCTATAAATTTATTATAAACCTCACAAGGAGGATTCATGAGCGGATATGCAAAAAGTGTATTTGAGGATCTCAAAAAGAGATACCCATGGGAAACAGAATTTTTACAGGCAGCAGATGAAGTACTTTCTTCATTAGGCCTGATTCTTGACAAGAAACCTAAATATGAAAGTGCAGGAATTCTTGAACGGCTTGTTGAACCGGAAAGAACTATTCTCTTTAGAGTGCCTTGGGTAAATGACAAAGGTGAGATTAAGGTAAACAGAGCTTTCAGGGTTGAATTCAACAGTGCAATTGGTCCTTATAAGGGTGGAATGAGATTTCATCCATCAGTGAATCTTGGTATTCTTAAATTTTTGGGTTTTGAGCAGACATTTAAAAATGCTCTTACAGGTCTTCCAATGGGCGGCGGTAAGGGTGGATCTGACTTTGATCCTAAAGGTAAAACAGATGCTGAAGTAATGAATTTCTGCCAAAGTCTTATGACAGAATTATTCCGTCATATTGGTCCTAATACAGATATCCCTGCAGGAGATATTGGTGTAGGTGCAAGAGAAATTGGCTTTATGTTTGGTCAGTACAAAAGAATAAAAAATGAATTTACCGGTGTTTTAACAGGTAAAGGTCGTAATTGGGGTGGATCACTTATTAGACCAGAAGCAACTGGATATGGTACAGTATATTTTGCTGCAGAAATGCTTAAAACCAAAGGACAGTCCTTTGAGGGTAAAACAGTAGCAATATCTGGTTCAGGCAATGTTGCTCAGTTTGCTACAGAAAAGGTAATAGAGCTTGGCGGTAAAGTTGTTACTCTTTCTGATTCAGCTGGTTCAATTTATGATAAAGACGGTATTAATAAGGAAAAGCTTGAATTTGTTATGGAACTTAAAAATGTTAAAAGAGGAAGAATCAAGGAATATGCCGAAAAATTTGGCTGTGATTATCATGAAGGCAAAAGACCCTGGGAACTTGCAAACTTTGAAATTGCACTTCCATGTGCAACACAGAATGAACTTAATAGGAAAGAAGCTGAAACATTGGTTAAAAACGGATGTATTTGTGTTTCTGAGGGTGCCAATATGCCTACAGAACCAGATGCTGTTGAGATATTCATTAATAATGGTGTTCTCTATGGTCCCGGAAAAGCAGCTAATGCAGGCGGCGTAGCAACATCGGGTCTTGAAATGTCTCAGAATAGTTTAAGATTATCATGGACAAGAGAAGAGGTGAACAGCAAACTTCATCAAATTATGATCAATATTCATCAGGCAGCATTTGAAGCAGCTGAGGAAGTTGGAACTCCTGGTAATTATGTAAATGGTGCTAATATTGCAGGATTCAAAAAGGTTGCAGATACAATGCTTGACCTTGGTGCAGTATAATTTATTAAGAAAATATTCCAATAAAAAAGGAGGCATTGCCTCCTTTTTTTTATTCCGATCTTTCTAAAACAAAAATTGTGAAATTATTTAGATACTTATTATATAGATTTTTAATATCTTTTGGTTTAATATGCTTTACTGCATTTATAAATTTTTCAGAATGATCATAGTCATTATACAGCAGATAATCAGAACCAATAATACTACTTTTGTCTAATGATTTCTCATTTTGCATATAAAAATATGTTTCATATTGATTAGCAATATTATCAATTTCTTCCTGACTAACACCATTTTCCTTTACATTTTCAAATTCCTCAAATGTTAATGCAAGTGCACTATCCGCATAATCAGTACTTACATAAAAATAACCGTAATTTGTTTTTCTTGTGCTTGCTCCAACAAAGGGTGCATAGGAAAGTCCATGTTTTGTTCTAATTATTTCATACACCCTTTTTGATAAAACGCTAAGCCCTATACGAATTCCTGCATAATCATTATCAAATATTGAAGGAATTGTATATTTAAGAGCAACATAGGAAGTCATAAGATTATCCTTATTTCCTGCACTTTTTCTATTTCCTTTGTATGTTTCATATAGAGGAACCTTAAAATCATTATATTTCTTTGGACTATTAAATGTTTTTAGTTCATCAGAAAGATAATCAATGATCTTTTCCGGTTTAATCCCTGATACAATTGATATAATTAATCTATTTTCTTTTGTTAATAAGTTCAAATGATCTCTTAAATCATTAATTGCAATATTTTCTATTGTTTCAATCTTCCCCTTTGGCGAAGCATAATATGGATGATTATTAAAAAATACTTCATTTAATTCATCCCATACAATTTCATCTGGCTTCTCTTTCTGCTGTTTCAGATCGGCAATGATCTTTTGTTTCAAAACATCAATGGTTTTTTCCTCAAATAATGGATCTTTCATTGCATCCACAAGAATATCTATTGATTCTCTGAAATATTTATTAATAGATGAATACCCAATAGATGAATAATCATAATTTACTGAATGAGTTTCATGAATTCCATATCTGTCAATTAATTTATAATACTCATTTAAATCATATTTTGCACTTCCCTTTTGAACTGCCTGAAGTAAAAATGTTTCAATACCGGCATTTTCATGTGAACAATTCAAGCATCCTCCATCAAAAAAGAATGTTATTGCACTAATATTATATGATTTATCATAATCATAAATTATATCAATTGAATTATTGATTGTGAATTTTCTAATCTCTGCAAATATAGATACCGTTAAGATTAGCATTAATATAATTACAAATAGTTTTTTCATAATCCGCTCTCCTTCCATGATTTATCAAAATACTTTTTAGATGCTTCTTCATTAGTTAATACAGCAATAACCTTTTTCTTATTATATAAATATTTTTTTACGATTTCGCTAATTAACTTAGAATCCACCTTTTTAATATTATCAAGATATTCATGAAAATATTTCATATCTGATATGCACCACCAGAAGCCAACATTAAGAGCAAAATCCTCAGTTGATTCCACATTATAAAGAAAATTAATTTCAGATCTTTCCTTTGCCTCTTCAATTGCTTTTTCATTATAATATGATGGGTCGGTCATTATCTCTATTTCACTTAAAATAATTTCTTTTACCTTTTCAACATTTTCCGGTAATAATACAGAATGAAATGTAAATGTTCCTCCATCCTGCTGAGTATAGTAGCCTGCATAAAAATCATATACAAGACCAATATCCACAAGTTTTTTTCTAAGTGTAAATGATTTCATTCGCAACATTTCAGTTAATAGATCCATTGGATATGTATCCTCTCTATTATCATCTACATCTGGTCCTCTGAATTGAATGGATAGATTTGAAATATTAACATCTGCCTTTACAATGATTTTTTTATCTTCTTCAAGCATAGGATGCTGAGGGGAATCAAAATTAGGTGATTTTCCCTGTTTCCAGTCAGAAAAATATTTCCTTACAAGTTTTTCTGTATCCTTAAAATTAATATCACCTACAATAACAAGTGCACAATTATTTGGTATATAGAATATTTTCTGAATATCAAGCATCTGCTCCTGTGTTGCTGCCAAAATAATTTCTTTCTCGCCAATTGCATTTTTTCTGTAAAAATATTTTTCAAACATTGCTTGTTCTGTGGCTTGATAAAATATATATCTTGGTTCACTAAAACCCCTCTTAAATTCATTCATTACAACACTCTTCTCTTTCCTCAATTCTGTTGTGTCAAATAGTGGTTCCCTGATAGCATATTTCATAAATTCAAGTCCTTCATTGATCTTAGCAGCGGGCAAAGTAAAATAGTATCTCACAGATTCATTTGATGTTACACCATTATAAACAATGCCAAGTTCTCTGATCCGTTTTGAATAATCCTCCTGTGAACGCCATTTCTTATTTCCCTTGAAAAACATGTGTTCATAAAGATGAGATAATCCACAATTTGATGCACTCTGTGTATATGCACCATTTCTTGCATTAATTGCAATTGTTACAATGGGTTGCTTATCTGATTTGACCATAACCACAACAAGTCCATTATCCAATGTAACTATTTGGTATTCCTTGTTGAACATTGTATCTGCAAAAAGACATGTAGATACAATTATGAGAATAGAAACAAGTAATTTTTTCATATAATCACTCCTTTATTTTTTTTCGTTCAAATATAAATATTACTCCGCCAATTAAACTCATTAATGTAATAAGAATAAAAAATGTTAATGCCAAAGAAAGTGCCTGCTCTTTAATAACCAAACCAAAAAATGTGATATATGCCCATTCCCTTAAACCCAGTCCATTTATTGTTATTGGGATCATGGAAATCACTGATATTAATGGAACATAAATAATTAGAGATAATAGTGAAATTTCGGATGATTGTGCTAATACAATAAAATAATTTGAAAATACAAATAATACCTGTATTAGTATTGATAAAATTAAATTAACCAAAAAAAGATGCGGATGATTTCTGATTAATCGTAATGAATTATATAGAGAATTAATTTTGTTTCCCAGATTCAGCCATTTGATCTTTTCAAATAATTTACTGAAAAACTCATATACTTTTGCATTCCATACTGCAATAACAAACATTAATGATGAAATTATTCCTGCTACTGATACATAGAGAAAGTACTTTATTTCAATTTGAGAATAAAATAGAATTGGAATTAATGAAACATATATTATTATACCTAGTAAACCAATCCATCTTTCAAGAATAATTGTAGAAATAACATCTGCTATTCTTTTTTTGTTATTAACAATATACATTCCCCTCACAGTATCCATTCCTACTGTTGATGGGAGAAAATTATTGAAGAAAAATGCAATCATATAAACACGGAAAGTTTTAAATATTCCTGCTTTAAAATTGTATGCCTTTAATATTTGATGCCATCTTAATGCAATAATAAATGATAATATTAGCATACATAAAAATGATACTAAAAGATAAATTAAATTTGATTCCTTAATGATATTTATGGATTCATTAAAACTCAATTTACTGAAAATGAATAAAAAAATCCCAGCCGTGATTATTACTCTTAGAATTGTAAATACTATTTTTTTCATACTATAAAATATTAATTATCAGATTATTAATGTCAATAGTGATAAGATAAGATTAGATTAAAATTTCATTTTAGAAATAAAGTATAATAAGTGTAGTTTTTTTATGAATGGATTATGGATATGGACAAATGGACTGTGTATCATACATACAGTATGAAGAAGGATTTAATTTATCTTTGAATACAACTAAAGAACTACAGTTCTCACTAATAGCCGAAGGAGCAATAATTGCCTCAAAGCCCAATTTTCTTGCTTCCCTTGCAATAGATTGAGTTACTGTGAAGTCCGATGGATCAATAAGTGGTTCAACAGCTATTTT
>JAUVJU010000138.1 GCA_030592285.1 Caldifarciminota bacterium | reverse complement strand
GTTTCAATTGGATCATTGAAATATTTGAGAACAACAATATGAGCATTGATATCAACTATTCTCTCTTTTACATCTTTTTGAAATCCATTCATCACAGATAGAACAATAATCAGTGCAGCAACACCAATTAACATTCCACCAATGGATATTGCTGTAGTAATATATCCGAAAATATTTTTTCGTCTTCCGAACAGATGCTTGATTGCTATAAAAAAAGTGTAATTCATTTTTCCTTTTTTAATAATGGAAATAGAATGACATCCCTTATTGATGGCGAGTCAGTTAAGATCATCACAATTCTATCAATACCCAGTCCAACTCCACCTGTAGGCGGCATACCATATTTGATTGCTTCAATAAATTCAATATCAAATTCAAATGCTTCAGAGTCACCCAACTTTCTTTCTTTCACCTGTTCATTAAATCTTTGTTCCTGTTCCAAAGGATCATTCAATTCCGAGAATGCATTTCCCACCTCCATACCTGCAATAATGGGTTCAAATCTCTCAACTACTCCGGGAATGTCCCTATGCATCTTTGCAAGAGGAGAAATATCTATTGGCTGATTAATAACAAATGTTGGATTAATTAAATCATTCTGCACTGTTTCAGAAAAGATCTCATCAATTATTTTGCCGCTTGTTTTTTTATTTTCAATATCAATATGTAATTTTTTTGCAATATCCTTTAATTCATCTACCGTTTTGTCCTTAATATCAAAGCCCGTTTTTTCCTTAATTGATCCATAAAAATCAATGCGTTTCCATGGTCTTTTGAAATCAATTTTCTGTCCCTGATATTCTATACTTCCATTAGGTACAAGATTTTCAAATATTTCCTCCACAATATTCATCATATCTTCATAATCAGCATATGCCTGATAAAACTCCACCTGAGTGAATTCCGGATTATGTGTTTTATCCATACCCTCATTTCTAAAGTCCTTTGCAAATTCAAAAACCCTGTTTATGCCACCAACAATAAGGCGTTTAAGATATAATTCATTAGCAATTCTCAGATACAATTTCATATCCTGAGCATTATGATGCGTTGTAAATGGTTCTGCAAATGCACCGCCATAAACGGGCTGCAATACAGGTGTTTCAACTTCAAGAAAATTATAGCCCTTTAATATTTTTCTTATTGTTTCAATTATTTCAGATCTTTTGAAAAAGACCGCCTTAACATCATCATTCATAATAAGATCAATATATCTTTTTCTATACCTTATCTCCTTATCCTGTAATCCATGAAATTTTTCCGGCAATGGTTTTAATGATTTTGACAGTAAAGTGAATTCATCGGATTTAACTGTTAATTCCTCTGTTTTTGTTTTAAATATCTGCCCTTTAACTCCAATTATATCACCAATGTCCATTAGTTTCGCAATTTCATATATATCAGCACCAATATCGTCTTTTCTTAAATAAACCTGCATTTTTGACATTTCATCCTTTATATCCAAAAACATTATTTTTCCATGACGTCTTTTTGAAATTACACGACCCGCTACAGAAACAACTTCCTTTTCTATAAAATCATCCGGTCTTTCAAGAATCTCTTTTATACTATGCGTTATATCATACCTGTATTTATATGGATTTTCTCCAAGTTCTCTCATTTTTTTTAGATTTTCAATCATCTGTTTTTCAAGCACATTTCTATCTTCACTCACTAAGTCCTCCCTTCTCTTTTGCTTTCATTATCAGGTATTCCTTAATAAATCTATCAATATCTCCATTCATCACACTATCAGTATCCCCTGTTTCATATTTTGTCCTTAAATCCTTGACCATTTTATATGGATACAAAACATAGGATCTTATTTGACTGCCCCATTCATTTTTCTTTTTTTCGGCTAGTTTTTTATTTAATTTTTCTTCTTCAATCTCTTTATAATGCAGATAAACCTTTGCTTTTAATATCTTCATTGTATTTATTTTATTTTTCAATTGTGACCTTTCTGCCTGTGATTTTGCAAACAGTTTTGTTGGTAAATGTGTAATCCTTATTGCAGTAGATAGTTTGTTTACATTCTGACCACCAGGACCGCTTGAACGAAATGTATCAATTTTCAAATCCCCTTCATCCAATTCAAAATCAATATCCTTATCAATATCAGGATATAAATAAACAGAAGCAAATGATGTGTGCCTTCTCTTATTACTATCAAATGGGGAAATCCTAACCAAACGATGAACGCCTATCTCAGACCTTAAATATCCATAAGCATATTCACCGCTAACACTGATAGTAACACTTTTAATGCCTGCAATATCATCATCTTCACTATCCATTATTGAATATTTGAAATCCTTTTTCTGGAAATATTTAATATACATTCTAAGAAGCATTCCTGCCCAATCACATGATTCTGTGCCACCTGCACCGGGATGTATAGAAAAAATAGCATCATTCTCATCAAGCTCTTCAGTTAATAATAGTTCTGCCTGCAAATCATCTGATTTACTTACTAATACATCAGTCATTTCCTCTATCTCATCCTGATTACTTGCTTCTGCAATTTCAGTAAGTTCATTCAAACCGTCAAAATCATCAACTATAACTGTATATGCCTTTATTCGATTTTTAAGTAATTTTACTTTTCTACTGATTCTTGTTGCCTTTTTCTGATTGTTCCAGAAATTAGGATTTTGCATTTCCTTTTCAAGTATTGCAATTTCCTTATTCCAAATATCAATATTAACCGTTTTTTTCAGGTCTTCAACATTCTTACTTAAACTATTGATTTTTTCTCTTATTTTGTTTTCCAACATAGTTTTGTAGTATATAACTATGTATATATATAGTCAATAGAAACAATTTTTTTAGTAGTAAACTATGCAAAAAAGATATGATTAGTCAAAATAAATATGCAATATAAATGGTGAGCGGAGGAAGACAAGCAAAAGAAGGAGCATCTGTGCATTTTCCCTGTTTGTTGCATACAAAGCACAGCAGCTCCTTTATTTGATTGTGTGACGGAGCAAATAATATTTTTGTTTAAATAATGTTTATTTTAATTAAAAACATAATATAAAGGAATTATTGGTTTCATTTTAGTTTATTATACCAATATTTCTTTCCTTTAAGAAATTCCTTAATCCCTTTTTTACTGATGTTTCTCAAATTCTTCAAATGTCCATCTCCATGATTTGGTTTCAGAAAATCCAGTTTTTTACATGTCTCAAATTCATCACATTCCCAGCACCCTTCAATGCCCTTTTTTTGACAACATTTTCTTATCTTACAGAATGGTGGACCACCATCTCCCTTGCATGCCTTTTTACATCGCATTTTTACTAATTCGCCCAAGACCTCATAACATTGTTCATAGTTTTTATATTTTGCAAAAAATGGTATCTTAGCCAAAGATTCCGCTGTTTTCTCAAATCTTGTTTCTCTTAATTCTTTTCTTAGATCCCTTGCCAAATTAGCTGCTTTTTGTCTATAACCAATACAATCATTACAGTAAAGTCCACAATATGCAATTAGTTTTTCATTTTCTTTTGTCATATTGATCTCCTTTTCTGAAGTTCATTTATACTCTATATTAAATTAATTATAGTTAAAGGTATAAAAAAAATCAATCTAAATCAGTAAATATTTGTTTTTCACTTTTTTTCTTTAAGGAGTAAAAATATTAATGGTACTGCTAAAACAAGTACAGTACTTAATTGTATTGCTGATTGAATAGTATAGAGATCTGCATAATAACCAAATATAGGTGCAACAATTGCAACTCCGAGTTGTCCCATAAAACTGTTTATTGATAAAACAGTTGCTCGTTTTTTTGAGGATACTTCCAAATTTAATAAATGATTTAAAATTGGATTTTTCAACCCAAAAAAAATAGAAGGAATTGTCCAGAAAAATACAAATGGAATACCCATTATTAATGTGTAAATAAAATTACAAACAGGTGATAGAATTGATACTAATATCAGTGTTCTTTTATTTCCGATCTTTTCAGATACATCATATGAAAAATAGAATCCCAGTGAAGAGAATCCAAAGGTTAATGCTACAATATAACCAAAATACATAATAGGGATATTTTTAAATTTGAAAAATATCGGACTCATAAGGTGTATGGTTTCTCCTAAAGACATCATTATAAACATTGCAATTATAATGATGATGAGTTGTTTATTATGAGCAATAATCTTTGATGTATTTATTATGTGTTTTACTATATCTCTATGTTCTTCTTTTTCATAATTTGGTTCCTGCAAAAAGAATGTGAAGACAAGTGCTATCATTACAGGAATAAAACTCGCTAATACAGTTAATTGAAGTGAGCTTTTGGCTAGATAACCACCTACAATAGAACCAATAGATGCTCCCAGTGGCCATAATGCTCCATAAATACCTATTACCTTTTTATAATGCTTTTCTTTTCCCTCATCCTTTAAAGAATCATAAATCATTGCACTATCAGTTCCACTTGATAAACTTCTGGCAAAAGCACTTAAAATTGCATATAGTATGAACATTATCATATTTCCACCAATACAAAGAAAAATAAGAGAAAACAGAGTGATTACATGATCTAAAATAATAGTTTTTCTTCTCCCGAAAAGATCGGCTATTGCTCCGGTAGGAACTTCAAAAAGCACTATGGAAAAAGCTTCTACTGCATATATGATTGCTACATTTGTTGCAGTAAATAAACTTTTTTCAAAATAAAGAGCAAGTACCGGTAAAAAGAATAATAGCCCACCTATAATAGTGGAAATATACATTATAGGAATATTTCGTGATCTAATTTCTGCTTTACCTATTTTCATTTATATATTAAATCAAATTTTCGCTGAAAAGACAAGTTAAAAATTATTTAATACAAATAATTTCAAAAACACTCAATTAACTATTGCATAAAAAATACCTATGTATATATTCATTATTATGGATAATACTAAACATAATAGAAAAAATTATTTCCTTGGCATAATAAATGGAGTACTATTTAATTTTGCTTTTGCAAT
>JAUVJU010000165.1 GCA_030592285.1 Caldifarciminota bacterium | reverse complement strand
ATTCCTGCCTTCGCAGGAATGACAAAGTAGAGGCACGGCGTGCCGTGCCTCTACAAAATAAAGAGGAATATTAATAACAGGGTCTTGACCTATCCCTATGAATACAATAATATAATAAAATGATAAATAATATAAATAGTAATATATATTAGAAGGAAAATACTTAAATATTTTTCCCAGTACTCTTGAAATTAAAAGGAGGATTGATGAAATTTTTTATTGATACGGCAAATATTGATGAAATAAGAGAAATTGCTTCAACAGGTTTACTTGATGGAGTTACAACTAATCCATCTTTAATGTCAAAGGAGATTCAAAGAACAGGAAAGAATCCTGATGATATTATAAAAGAAATATGTGAAGCAGTAAAAGGTCCTGTATCGGCAGAGGTAATAAGTATTAAGACAGAAGGAATGATAGATGAAGCAAGGATACTATCAAAACTTGCTGATAATATATGTGTAAAAATACCAATGACCAATGATGGTATGAAAGCAGTTAAGGTTTTATCAGGTGAGAATATAAAAACAAATGTTACTCTTGTTTTTACTCCTGTTCAGGCTGTTATGGCGGCAAAGGCAGGTGCTTCATTTGTATCTCCATTTATTGGACGACTTGATGATATAATAATAAGAGGTATGGATATTATTGAAGATATTATGTTGATTTATAGTAATTATGGATTTCAATCAGAAATTATTGTTGCATCAATAAGACATCCTCTTCATGTACTTGAGTCAATGCGAGCAGGTGCTGATATTGCAACAATTCCATATTCAGTTCTTCTTAAATTAATGAAACATCCTTTAACAGATAGTGGTATAGAGAGGTTCCTTAATGACTATAAAAAAATTATTAAGTCCTCATAAAATATTAATTATTATTATAATTATATTATTGATTTCCTGTCAGCCTGCTTCAGTAACTAATAATAATGATGCTGATGAGATTGATTATGGAGTTGAGGTGTTTGCAAAGGTAGTAAATAACAGGGATTATTATCCGCAGATGTATGAACTATTTGATAATGCAGAAAAAACAATACATGTTATAATGTTTAGTATGAGATACTATTCATATGATCCTGATACAGAAGAAATGAAGCTTATGAATAAACTTGCAGAGGCATCACTTAATGGTATTGATGTGCGAATTATTCTTGAACAGAGTGATTGGGGTGATATAAATGAAGCCAATTATGAAAGTGGGGATTACCTAAAACAGTATGGAGTTAAAGTGCGATATGATCCAATGACAGTTACAACACATTGCAAATTATTCATAATTGATTCAATATTTACAGTTGTAGGTTCTACTAATTGGTCAAAATCAGCCGTGAGTTATAATAATGAAGCAAATGTAATGCTAACGGGTTCATCTATTTCTAATGATTTCATTGATTATTTTGAAGTGATTTGGAATAGTTCATACGAAAGGGAGTAAAATTATGATTGATAGATATTCAGGAAGTGAAATGAAATACCTATGGTCTAAAGAGAATAGATTTAATAATTGGTTAAAAGTAGAATTATCAGTATGCTATGCTTATTATAAAAAGGGAATTATCAGTAAAAAGGATTATTATAATATTGTGAATAAAGCACAATTTAATATTAAACGCATTGATAGAATTGAAAAAAAGGTTAAGCATGATGTTATTGCTTTTCTTACATCAGTTGCTGAGTCCGTAGGAAAACCATCCCGTTTTATTCATATGGGTATGACAAGCAGTGATATGATAGATACTGCAAATGCTTTAATACTCAAAGAATCATGCATAAAGATTGAAAAGGGACTCAATAAATTGTATTTAACAGTACTAAGGGGAGCAAAGAAATATAAAGCAGTACCAATAATTGGCAGGTCACATGGTGTGCATGCAGAACCCACAACTGTTGGCTTGAAAATGTTAGTATGGGCAGATGATTTGAAACGCTCATTAGAAATGATGAAATGGGTTAAGAATAATATTTCAAGAGGCAAGATATCAGGTGCAGTAGGTAATTATGCAAATATTGGTCCGGAAATTGAAACTATGGTACTTAAACATTTGAAATTAAAGAGAGCTGATATATCATCGCAGATTGTTTCAAGAGATGTATATGCTGATTATGTGTATGCAATTTCCAGAATAGGTAATATTATTGATAAGATTGCTTTACAGATACGACTTTTACAGAGAACTGAAATTGGAGAATTGGAAGAACCATTTACAAAGGGACAAAAGGGATCATCAGCAATGCCGCATAAGAGAAATCCTGTTACATGTGAACAGATGAATGGACTTTCAAGAATTTTAAGAACAAATGTAATGTCGGCAATGGAAAACATTGCATTATGGGATGAAAGGGATATTAGCCATTCATCTGTGGAACGGATCATACTTCCTGATAGTTCAATCTTGATTGATTATATGATTGAAAAAATGATATTTATTACAGGTAATATGGAGATCAATAAGAAGAATATGAAAAGAAATATGGAAGCATCAAATAATATTTTCTATTCACAACGGGTATTACTTGCTCTTATTGATAAAGGTATGCTTAGGGAAGAGGCATATAAAATTGTTCAGAAAAATGCAATGGAATCACATAAAACGGGAAAAGATTTCAAAGCCATTATAAATGAAGATAAAGAAATAGGCAAATGTCTTAATAGTAAGGAAATTGAAAAATTATTCAGTTTAGAATACTATTTAAAAAATATTAATAAGGTATTTAAAAGATTTAAATTATGAAAATACTTATAACAAGAGGTCTTGGATTTATTGGTTTTAGTATTGCTTTGCACTTGAGTAAAGCCGGACATAGTATTATTATATTGGATTCATGTAATTCTGATCCTGGCTATAATAATTATCATATAGATATTTTAAAAAAATATTCAGTAAAGATAATTATTGACACAATAGGCAATATTAAAAAGTATAGAAAGGAATTGGATAATACAGACATTGTATTTAATTTTGCCTCATTAATTGGACATATGATGAGTATGAAAAAACCATTGTATGATTTAGAACAGAATACTTTGGAACATATTAAATTTCTTGAATTTTTAAAAGAATTGAATATTAAAAAAATAATTTACTCATCAACAAGACAGATATATGGAAGACAGGAAAAGATTCCTGTGAATGAAAAGCAATGTGTTAATCCTGTGGACTTTAATGGGATTAGCAAATATTCAACAGAACTTTATCATAGGGTATATGCAGAAATATATAATATTAAACTGATTGTATTGAGAATTACAAATGTATATGGTCCGGCAATGTACATTAGAGATAACAAATTATCATTTATGGGATGGTTTATTAATAGGGTTCTTACTGGAAATGACATTGAAATATATGGAGATGGTAAACAGTTTAAAAATCTATTATACATTGATGATTTTGTTAAGACAATGGAAAATACAATTGATGCCGAATTTACAGGTATAATTAATCTTGGAAATGATAGATCATATACATTAAATGAGATTGCCAAAGAAATGTGCAAATGTGGTAATGAAATTAAATTGATTTATAAAGAATTCCCTGCTGAAAGAAAGAAAATTGATATTGGCAGTTTTTCAACAAATAGTCTATTGGCAAAAACGGAATTAAAACATAATCCGAAAATTGAATTAAAAGGTGGTATTGAAAGAACTTTGAATTATTTTAATGAACTTAAAGGATACTATTTATGATACCTTTTATTGATCTAAGTAGAGATATAGAAGAAATAATAGGAATTAAAAATGCAATAAGTGAAGTGATT
>JAUVJU010000087.1 GCA_030592285.1 Caldifarciminota bacterium | reverse complement strand
TCAAATTGAATACCAAATTGCTTTAATTCATTATTAAATGAAACTATTTCCTGATTATCCGTTAATTGCATATATAATGCTATTACATCAAATCCTCTATCTTTGAAATCCAGCATTACTGCTGTACTGTCCAAGCCGCCGGAATAGCCAATAAGAATTTTTTTCATTGGAAATATTATAGGAGTTAATTATTTAATTTCAACAGCAATATATGTTACTTTAAGAAAAGGATCCACTAAAGGAGAAAAAATATAATGTGCATCTTCACCATTATTTTTTATAATAATCTCTGTTTCTGTAAAATTTTCTAAGACATTATTAATAGCATTTTTTATTTTTTCCTTGCAATCAAGTGAGCAGGATTCATAAATATTCAAACATTCAGATGATTTCTCAGCACTTCTATTAATTAAAATAACCTTGCCCTTGTTATCAATGATCATTCTGCTTGAATTGTCTTCATACCAATTTACTATATGATGAATTGAATCAGCAGTATTATAATCCGATTTGTTTTCAGAATACTCAAATCCCGTAAATACCACAAATTTATCATCCTGTCTCTGCAATATAGATACATTAAATACAAATTCTATTTTCCCAATTTCTGTTGGCAATGGAAAAACGGAAAGAAATGTACCCTTACATTTTTCAGCAAATTCAAGATTCTTCATAATCCGTTCCTTTGCATCTTTCTCAATACTATCAAACAAATTGTCTGATATATATTTTTGGGATGTACTGATATATACAATTTTTCCTGTCATTTCTGTCATTATTATTAGAATATGTTTTGATAAAAGCAATTGATGTAAAATATTTTCCAAAAAATCCTTTTCATTACTGACTAATTGTGATAAATTTTTTGTTTTATTTATCTCTCTTTTGTTTTTCTCTTCTCTATTGTTATAATGAATAATAAAAATTATTGAAATTATAACAAATAGAATAATAATAAGATATGTGAAACCTCGTTGAACAGATATTGTTCCTAATTCAGATTTTTTTAAATCACTTATTGATGTATAGGATAATAAATACCATACATTGCCATTTATAGCAAATCTATCCTTTACTAAAAGGTATTCTTTATTATCCTTAAATGATAATGTCACTTTTTGTAATGGAGTGTTCAATATAGAATTCATTGAATCAAAAGGCATTTTAAAATCATCATACAGTTCATTGATATTTGATAATTGTGAATCAATGCCTTTAGAATATATAATCTCACCGGCAATATTACAAACAAAGAAAACTGAATTATCTGAAAATTGGATTCTGGATACATATAATTCCCATAATTTATTAAATGGTATCAATCCTGAAACCGAACCATCCATTTTACCATTTTTAAATACAGGAACAGCAATGGCAATTGCCTTATATCCCTGAACCGCCTCAAATGGTGCTGATATAACGGGCTTTTTGGTTCTATACATTTTTTCATTATGCGGTTGATATAAAACACTTATTCCAATTACTTTTTTATTATTTGGAACAGTATAGGAAATTTTGCCTTCATTATCTAATCGTGTAACATTTGAATAGATCTCTGAGTATTTATTATAAAACCTATTTATGATCTTTTTGCCATTTTCATTAAAATTAATAATATCATCTAAATCAGTTATTGTTTCAATATCTGATTTGAGTGAGCCCAAATATTGATTTAATCCTCTTTTTGTTAGATCAAGCACCAATTCCATCTGTTTTTCATGATTAATTAATACTGTTTTAAAAACATAATCTGTAACAAATATTTGATTTATACCAATAAGGAATACCCCAAGTAATGATACTACAAGAAGACCATATATTACTCTACTCATTTTATCCATATATATATAATAAATGCTTTTGAAAATATGTCAAGTGTCTTGAAAGAAAAAGAACCCTTCGACCCTTCGGCTATTCGACCCTTCGACAAGCTCAGGGCAGGCAAGCTCAGGGCAGGGAAGAAATACTGGATTCCGTATCAAGGAAAGACAAGATGGATTCCTGCCTTCGCAGGAATGACACAGAAAGACAAAAAGACGGTTCACGAACCGCCACTACGGGAGAAAGGAGAATACTGGATTCCAAATCAAGTTTGGAATGACATCAAGAAAAGAAAGGGAAAAGAAAGAATAGATAAGAGGGCACGGCACGCCGTTTCGGCAGATAAGATGGATTCCTGCCGACGCAGGAATGACACAGAAAGACAAGAGGGCAAGCACATGGGCATTGCCCCTACAAAGATAACATATTTTTCAAATTATTCAGAATATGCCGATGCAGGAATGACACAGAAAGACAAGAGGGCGGTTCGCGAACCGCCCCTACGGTTACAAATAAAAAAATTATCCCATATATGATTTGATTAGTTCTATGATCTCTTTCTTCTTATCACCATACCTAACATAAATACCCCTGAAATTTTCAAGACGGCTTGGTGAAGAAAATGGTGACATCAAAACACCATTCTCATCAATATAAAAGGAACGAAAGTGTTTCCATTCATATAATTTATTCTGGAACATATACTGTACCCTAATGCCATGTTCATCAATTGAATATTTTGTGGGCATAAAATATGGTAATAGTGTTAATAAAATAATTACAAACCCCATCAGAACTCCAGGTATATAGAGCCAGATAAAACCCCCCACTAAAATTATAATAATACCCAAAAGAGCAATAATATTTTTCTTAATAGATTCCTTAACAGGATGGGATACCCATGTGAGTTTATTCTCCATTTTCAATCTCCCTTAATGCATTAATGAATTTATTTTTTGTTTTTTCAAGTGCCTCTGAAATAAGTTTTGTATCATTGAAAATAGGCATGAAATTGGTGTCACCATTCCATCTTGGAACAATATGTATATGCAAATGATCACATATCCCTGCCCCTGCACTTCTGCCCATATTTATGCCGACATTTATTCCATCAGGACTATACACTTTTTTAATGATCTTTACTCCCAATTGCACACCTTCAAATAATGCAGTCAATTCCCTGGGGTTCAATTCTTCAATCATTGTATTATGGATAATTGGAGCAACCATAATATGTCCATTATTATATGGAAATTTATTCATTAGTATAATATAGTTTTCATTTTTTATCACTGTCATTTGTTCATCATTCTTGCAGAATATACATTCCTCTGATTCTATCTGCTCAATGTATTCCATTCTCCATGGAGCCCACATGTGTTTCATTTTACCTCCCTTATTATCGGCTCTCCATACACACCATCATATCCTGGATTAAATTCAAGTTCTCTGCTTCTTATTTTCTCTATAAAGCATCCTATACTATAGGGTATGGTTTTATCAATTTCCTTTCCATTCATAAATGCAGTTAAATGTGTTTCGGGAATATTATCAATCAATTTCTTTCTAATGGCTTTAAGAGATGTTCCCATTTTTTGCTTCTTTATATATCTTACTATTCTATCAAATGGAAGAGTATATATTGTTTGCTTATTATGTTTAATTGGTTTTTTTCTTCCTGACAGATCTTTAATTCTTTTTAAAACACCCTCTGTTAATGGCTTTTTACATATTGGGCATATCTCGTTTTTATCAAGTGTATAATAATTACATTTTCTGTGTCCTGAAGCATAGTATTTCCCCTCTTCAGGATAAAATTCAGCAGTTCCAATAAGTTTATCATTTTTATTTTCAAAAGCATTTCTTATAATATCAATATCAAGTTTATTTCCCCTTATCATAGTAAATTCCCGGGCAAGTTTTCCAGGTGAATGGGCATCTGAAAATGAGACCATATTAAAAGCATCTAATTCTTCAATATATCTGTTCATTTCAGGATCAGACGAAAGTCCTGTTTCTATTGCAGAAAATTCCTTAGGATTCTTAACAGCATGGGACAATCTATCATATCCTGATTTTCTTCCCAAAATACCAAAATGCGGTGTCCAAATATGTGCTGGGATTATAATTGAATCAGCATCATTATTTTTAACAAGATCAATAAGGTCTTGTGTTGATAATTTTAAAATAGGTCTTCCTGTACTTTCAATCTTACCATAGGGTAAAATTTCTTTCTTGATCTTATCAATTGCCTCTATTGAAGAAAGTATTAAAAGAATATGAACTTTTTTTACAATGCCCGATTCTCTGTAAATAAGAGATAATTCACCTGATAGCATAAACTTCTGATCATTATATTTGTAGATCCCTTTTTCTTCAGGAATAAGATGTTTTTTTATTTCATCAAGATGCTCTTTCTTGAACATATCTCCTGTTCCAAGAATATCTATACCCTTTAATTTGCCAAGTCCGGCATATCCCTTTAAATCCGCATCTTTTGAGCAGGCAATGGAGTACTTTGTGTGAATATGTAGATCAAGTACTGTTATGTTTTCGTACATACGGCAAAACCCCTTTCGGTATTATTACTAATATTATTATATGTCATAAAACTAAAAATATCAAATGTACTAAAGCCATGTTTTAGTATTATTTTTTTTACTTCGTCAATCTCAATAGGTCGTTCTGAAAAAGCAATTCTTTTATTTGTTCCATCCGGTCTCAAAATATTTAAATCTAATGTACAGATTGATTCCTTTTCATTATAATCCGATTTCCATATTGAATTAAAATCATCTCCTTTTCTAATAAATATTTCTTCAGCAAAATGCTTTAATCCAATATGAGTATTAAAATCAAACATCAATATTCCGCCCTTCTTTAAAACCCTATATGCCTGAGAAACAACATTGCTAAACTGCTCTCTATTAAGATGATTGGCAGTATCATATATACAAATTGCAAGATTGAAATAATCCGATTTAATGGGTAAATTAATAATATCACCATTAATATGACATACATTCTCAGAAAAATCAAAGTTTCCCTGTGATACTTTCAGCATTTCAATTGAAATATCTATACAAACAATATTAAATCCGCTATTTTTTATTTCTGAAGACAATATACCAGTGCCTGAGCCAAGATCTATAACATTGTTCCCCTTTCCATTCATTCTGAAAAACATTTTTACAATATAGGTAGCCCATTCACTGTATGGAATATATTTCATCATTTCATCATAATATTTTGCAACCATATTGTAATCAAACCATTTATCATGCTTGGAGAATTTCATCAAAAACCTTCCTGATCTCAGAATAATCATCAATTTCATTTACTCTATTTCTATATTTTCTGATATTATTTATACATTTTGTATACCAATGAAAATGTTTTCTCATTGATCTAATAAAGAATATATCCTCAGTATTGCCGCTTTCATAATGACTTTTCAGTATCATTATCCTTTCTTCTGTTGATGGATTATATTCCATTTTTCCTGTTCTCATAAATTCCTTGATCTGCCTGAATATCCATGGATTTCCCAAAGCACCCCTTGCAATCATTATTGCATCAGCACTATGCTTATCTATTTTTGAAACTGCCTGTTCCCATGTAAAAATATCACCATTTCCTATTACAGGAATTCTTAGTTTTTTCTTTATATCATCAATTCTTTCCCAATTTGCTTTTCCAGAAAATCTCTGTTTTGCTAATCTTCCATGAACTGTAATAAAGGATACACCTGCATCCTGCAATGTTAAAGCAATTTTTTCTGCATTATCTTCACTATATCCAAGACGGATCTTTGCTGACACAGGATAATCTGTATTTTTTTTCACAGCAGAAGCAATGCTAAATACATTTTTAATATTTTTTAAAAGAACTGAACCGGCACCTGATTTATTGATTTTTTTCACAGAACAGCCCATATTTATATCAATGAAATCTGGTTTTAATAAATTAATTTTCTCAACTGCTCTTTTCACAATTTCACAATCACTGCCAAATAATTGAATACCTATTGGTCTCTCATCTTCTTTAATGGTCAACATTTTTAATGTTTTTGGGTTTTTATATGCAATTGCATTTGATGATATTAATTCCGTACAGACAATATCAGCTCCCTGCTCTCTGCATATTTTTCTAAATTGTGAATCTGTAATACCCGCAAGAGGGGCAAGAAAAAGTTTTCCTTTAATATTCATTAGCGGACAACGGTGTCCCTATCAATAAAATCAAATGGATCAATTTTTTTATTAAATATTCTTACTTCATAATGTAAATGCGGTCCTGTTGACCTGCCACTATTGCCCATAAGTGCTATCTGCTGATGTCTATTAATCTTATCTCCGACTTTCACAAGAATTTCTTTTAAATGTCCATAAAGTGTCATATATCCATATCCATGATCAATTTTTATTGAATTACCATAGCCCGATAATGTTCCTGTAAAAATAACCTCACCATTTGCAGATGCATATATGGGAGTATCATAATCATTTGCAATATCAAGCCCATGATGAAATTTTATTTTTTTTGATAATGGATCCTTTCTTATGCCAAATTTTGATGTTATCCAGCCATTTGTCGGAATAATTGACGGCTTATGCTTTAGATGATTGCACTGCTCGGAAAGATTGATATTTATATCTTCAATATTTGATTTTTCAAGCTTAATAATATTCATTGCCTGAAATAATCTGCTGTCAAGATTATTAACAATTTTCTTTATTCCCGGCTCAATACCTTCAATCCTTTTGTCTGTAACAGTATAACCACCAACACCAAGTTTTCTGATATCATCGGGAAGTGGTTCAAGATTTGCAAGAACTCTGAGATTTTTTTCCATATTCACATATTTTTCCATATTATCAATTAATCCATCAATATACATATTCTTTGAACAAATTTCCCTTAACAGCATTTCCTTTCTTGCATTTAGAGCAAATTTTGCATTGGGTTCTAAGTGATTAAATTTGGCTATACCGAAAATACCAAGTGAGAATATAAATACAATCGTAATAATTGTAATAAAAATCTTTACCTGTTTCTCGGTTATGACTACTGTCTTTGGGCAATGATCACCCTTAAACTCATTTTCAAGTATTATCGTCCATTTTTTCATGCACTATTATTATATTTGTTTTATTCATTCTGTCAATATTAAAACAAGTATTTATTAAGATATTTTTATTAAAATTGCTAATATTTAACTTTTCAATTACTTTAGTAAAACAATTTTCTTTGATTTGCAATATATGCCAGTATCAGTAATTATTGTAATGAAATAAATACCTTGTGACAGCATATTTGTATTAATGCTTATACTGTGACTGCCGGCTGAGAAGTTCTTGTTTACAATCATATCAACTTGTCTTCCAGTAACATCATAGAGTGAAATATTTACATTTTCGGAATTTCTTAGTGTAAATGATATTTCTCCATTATTAATAATAATTGAAGGAATATTAAATATTGATACTGGATTATTATTTAAGGGTATTTTTTTATCATTAATACCATTATATATTGTATCCCATGCTGTATAATCATCAACATCAATATTGTAGTAATATACCGAATCTTGACTACCGGATACACCTGCAATGTGTATAATACCATTAGTATCAACCTTACTTGCTGCTTCTATTTCACATAGTCCGCAATTTAGTATAGGTGTTACTATTGACCGTTCCATTTGACCTGACACACCAATGTATCTTATTAATTCAACAGAAGTTATTCCGGTTATTGTATCGGGAAAATCAAGATATATAATATATATACATCCATCCCTGTTATCATAAACTACATTTGCACTACAACCATTGCCTCTGTATGTTGATGTATTTCCCAATGTATCTAATATATTTCCATCATGTAAATCCCCATATATCCAGGTGAATTCTGTTTCAAAAGCTCCTATATCCATTATCCCAAGCATCATTGCTATTGATTGTTCTGTGAATGTATAAAGTTTATTTGATGCTGCAAAATAATCATTAATAAGTTCTACCATAGGGAATAATACTATAAGTTTGTCATTCTCATATTCTGCATCCCACCAATTCCACCAAGAACCAAAACCCATTCCTTCTATGTCAATAATACCCATTTCATCTGCCCAACATCCTGTTGCCGTATCTAAATATGCCTTTACTGGGATAGAGTCACATAATCCATTATCAAGTGTATCAAGGAAATATGTTATTGTGTCTCCATTTATTGTTGGAATATTGGGAAATGTATTTCCATCAAATGGTTTTGTTATTGTACTATATGTAATTCCTCCATCTATTGAATTAGATAAACCAAAAGAAATACAAGAACCTTGAAATCCTGTAATATCAGATTTCAGCGAATCATCATTATGTGTTATCCCAAATGCTGCATATACATTATTTCCTGCACCCCAGCATATTTTGCCAGTACTAATATTTTTTATACCACTTAAAGTATCTGTTGCATCAAAAACACTTGGGACCGTGTAAATCCCCCAATTAAATC
>JAUVJU010000139.1 GCA_030592285.1 Caldifarciminota bacterium | reverse complement strand
TTTTTCACCCGGTTTTGCATATTCAGGTGCTGTAATTTCTATTGGTAATTCCATTTTTGATGGTCTTATTCTTAATCGTTCAATACCAAATGCCCTTGATACAAGATAGTTCTCATTTGATCTTACCAAAAGTGCCGTTACGTACACATTAGGAACATCTTTAGGAACCTTGAATTCCCATTCTGCTTTTTCCCCTGTTGCATCTCTCCATTCATGAATAAAGATATTATCTAATTCTACTGTCCATAGGATCTTTCCTTCAAATGGCAGCAATGCCTCTACCTTAACCATTTCATTTGGTTCAACATTTTCTTTATTTAATCTCAAACTCAAAACATCCGGAGGCGGGATCTGATTATTATTTCTTGAATACCGCCAGCCCCAGCCGGAAATAGTAACCTGGGATTTGCCCCCATTTTTATCACATACCTCTACTAATAGATCACGATAACTATTGTTTGGCGGAACAATTACTGTGAATTTCCCATCATTAACTGTAACCTTTTTTTCAGAAGTTACAGGTATTTTTTCTTTTAATCTTCTCCAATTAAAATCATTATAATATTCGTATGAATATGAATATGCAACCTGATAAACCCTGTATGTAAGCACGGTTTTTTTGTCATATAATGTGTTTTTAGGTGTAACTAAAACACCATTAACAGGGATTTCATTATTTCTACTTGTATAGGTTGTTTTTGGCTTTAATCCAATATAGTATGGATGAGTGTAAACTGTTTTTTCAACAACCTTTTTTGTTACCCTTCCACTTTTGCCTTCACTAACATCTGCATATATCCTGATCTTTACGGGAAGATAGAAATTCATTTTTTCCTGTGCTTTATATATGATTGTAGCATGTCCATTTTTATTTAAAGTTTTTTCACCAAAATTTTTATTAATTATAGGTTTTTTTTCATCATTCATTCTTCGCGACCCAAATGTATATAGATTGTATGCACCTGTATTTTTAAATGGTGTTTCTTCACATTTCATTTTCACTTTTAGATTTTCTCCTGAAGCAGGAGCACCAAATAAATACATTGCATCAATATCAAAAGAAAATTCATTATTTATATGTATTTCATCAGGTAATGTTATTTTTAAACGCATTCTTTCGGGAGCAAATGTTTCAATAAATATAAATCCTGTATATATGTTTTTATCACCTGTTGAAATTTGAATTGCATATTTGCCGGTATTAGCGGAAACCATTGTTGATAGATCAAATGCAGCTAATCCATTATCATTGGTATTCCCTGTAAGCATTACATACTGCTTACCTTTGGGATCTCTGATTTGAATTGTTAATGGTATATTAACACCAGTATATGTATTTACATTTCTAACAAGAACTGAAAAATGTATTGTTTCCCCGGGTCTGTATATATCTCTTTCCGGATAAAAATAGGCAATATACTCGCTTTGTTTAATATCTCCTGAAATATCATATGTCTCTTTGTGTGTCCGTGCCTGTGATAAATTTAAGAATGTCCAGTCATTATCCTTTTTAGCAAACACAACATATGCTTGCCTATTTTCTTTTTCAACAGGAATATTACAGTAACCATTTTGATTGGTTGTAGATGCACCAATAGGAAAATTATTTCTACTCCATGCCTCAATCTCTACATTTGCTTCAGGTTTTAATGAGGTATTATTAACTACCCAAATACTAACTTTATCTTTGCTCCATTTGGAAATAATGGACATATCTGATATTGTAAGATCCATTACATCCGAAAACCATCTGCCCTCTTTTGATTTGCCATTAACTTTAATAAAATATATTCCATACTGAGAAAATTCTGCAATTTCTCTTAAATCAATCCATATTGGACCATTTTTATCAATAACTATCTTATGATTAGTAACAATGTTTTCCATGTATTTATATGCAGAATATCTGCTCCCATTACTGCATGAATACCATAAAACAACATTCCTTACTGGCATATATGATATATTGATGTTTACTGTATCAATGCCATAAACCTTTAATGGCACCTGCAATCCACCTTGCTTACCGAAATATTTTCCATTGTATAAAAAACTAAGTTGCGATTTCTTTGGTGGAGCATTAATGTTGAGAATGCAATCCTTTTCAAGCATTTCATCATTTGTTCCTTTTAATCCTGCTGATACCGTTAATTCATATTCCTCTTCTGGTGAAAAATCCCCAAAAATACATATATATCCAATATAAGAAGAAACCTTTATTGGAATTTCAGGGCATACAGAAAAATAGTTTGATATGTCTTGTTCCCGTATTTTTACTTGTTTGTTACTTGTTGTTGATACTTTTATTTTCACTCTATATTCATCAGTACTTTCTTCAACTTTATTAATAGATAAATTAATTGGTTTATCACTAAAGCCAATTGTGAATTTCATTTTTTTATCTCTTTTTAAAGTAAATCCGTCTGCGGATTTTAAACCCTTTTTAAATAGAACTGTGTATTCACTGATCTTTTTTGTAATAGGAAAATCAATGTATATTTCTTTATTGCTCATTGTCTCATGACGACCTATTTTGGTTATTTTAATTGTTTTATTATCAGAATCCTTAATTACAATATTCTCTTTTACTATATCCGTAATCATATTATAATTGAAACCAACTATTATAACTGCTTTTTTATTTCTTATATTTTTAACAGCAACGCGTAATGGTTCAAATACAGGAGTAATAAAACTATATATTGGTGATTTAATATAAATACTATCATAGGGAAGAGGAACCCTTTTTACGGATATCTTATATTCCTGTCCCGCTTCAATTCTTGATCTAAATTCTATTTGAAATTTCTTTTCAGTAATCCAAACACCTTCTGCTCTAATATATGGTTTTATTTCAATATAATGAGAAATGGAATCTGGGGATATCCTTAATCCCCTTTCTCCAATAAACATACCTGAAAATGTGAATTTCATTGTTGAGGGACTATAATTCAGGTGGCCTGTTGGAGTTGCTCTTACTGATATATACTCAGCATCATTTACTGGTTCACTTAAAAGACTTCGAAATATTAGTAAAGCAAAAACTGCCAAAACTGCAATTATTAATATTATAATAATTCCTTTTTTTGAAACTTTCATTTCCACTCCTTATTTTTGATTTTGGGATAATATATATTTAAATTGTTTTATTAATTTGTCATATACCATAGTTGAATTGTACATCATTTAAATAATTTATCAAGAGATAAATTGTGTAAATAAACTTATATTATTTATACTACTTATTTATTAAATCAATATTCTTAATATATTGTTATTTTAAATTTATTAAGGGGACAATTTTCTTATCACAGATATTTTTTCCCATACCAATCCGTGTTTTTCTGTGTCATTACAATGAACAAAGTGAAGTGGCAATCTCTTTATTAGCTCACATCTATATTCCATCATTCCAAACCATGTCCCGTACTTGATACGGGATTGATTTGGCATCCAGTATTTTCTGCCCCACCCTGAGCAGAGCCAAAGGGTCTTGCCATCAACTATTGACCATATACTTCATAGCATAATCAGCATACTTCTACAATTCTTTTATTGTCACCACTTTATTATTCTGAATTCTCCAAAGTTTTCTGAATAGCATAATATGCCGGTTTTGCTGAGTATTCTTTATCAAAAAGTGAAGGATATAATTCTGTATGCCATCCATGTGCATCATCTATATGCCAAATATTCCAGCCGGTTTTCCCTGTAAAGCGTTTTTCAAGTAAAACCTCAAGAATTTTACTATATGTTGCTGCCTGTTCTCTAAGTGCAGTTTCTGAATTATCATTTATCCATACACTTGCTTCAGTAATATGAAATTCAAGATCATTAGTATGTGCCCAATCAATTATATTTCTTAAACCATCCAAATTTTCTGTTGTTGCCCAGCCATTATCAATATGTGCCTGCCAACCTATGCCATCCACCCTAAGACCATTTGCTCTTAAATATTCTATTGTTTCAATAATTAATTCCCCTGATTCAGAATCCCATTGTTCATGATGATTATATATCAATTTCATATCTGGTGCATACTGCTGGGCAATTTCAAATGCTATCTTAATATATAGTGGTGTCTTGTTAGCATCATTATCTTGTCCAATCCTATACCATGGACATTCCCAATCTGTTCCTGATTTATCAGTATGCCAATCACCATTTATTACTGTTTCATTTACTACATCCATATATTCAATTCTTGGATTATCATTATACTGCTCGCAAACTGCTATAAGAAATTCTCGCAAATTTGTTTCAAGCTCTTCAGCAGTTCTACTATCATCCTTTGCCCACTCAGAACATTGAGGACCAATAGGACAATGTATTCTTATTATTTGCTCATTATCTATAATGTGTTGTAGCCATTTATTTGATTGTGACCAATTCCATGTTTTTGGATCCGGATGAATATTCAATTGTTTAAAATCATTTTCCGGAGTTACATAATTGAATTCACGATCCAAAATCAAACCGGTATTTGTACCAAATGACCATGAACCCGTTGTGCCGCCAATAATTATACTTTTATCAGAATATTTATCTTCTACAATTGTTCGCAATCTACGCCCCGATGGTTCTATTGCCTCACTCTCATTATAAAACATTGTGCATCCCTGAATAATAATCATACTAATCAGTATTATTTCAATCAGTATTTTATTCTTCATTCTCCTATTTCTTTTCAACAAATCTCCAGTCATATAATTTATACCAAAAAATTGAAAACTAATAAATTAATTTTTACTATTCAATTATTAGGGATGAATTGTTATCTTGTTTACATATATATGCTTTCTATCCTTATTCTCGTAGAGATTATTAAGCATAAAATTAATGTCAGGGTTTACAAGGGATTCATATTTCTTCTCTCCATTAATATTCACAATAATGGGTTGATTAAGATTCACATATCTTGGATCAATATATATGCTAATTGTTTTTACATTAATAGTAT
>JAUVJU010000047.1 GCA_030592285.1 Caldifarciminota bacterium | reverse complement strand
CCTCACACAAACAATAAGAGGAGCTGCTGCGAGTATAGTAGATTCAATTGTATCACAGATGCTCTCCTTATTGTTTGTCTTCGTCCGCTTTTGTTAAGAGTAATCCAATCAAAGATGTATATTCTGAATAATTTGAAGAATATATTTGACTTATTGATTGTCTTCGTCCGCTTCTGTTCTTAATATTTATCTTTAAAAAAGGTAAAGACAATTGCTCTGTTGCATATTCTGAGTAATTCGAAGAATATGTTAAGAAAAATAATTTCTTATGGAATCCCCAGAATAATTGTGTGAATCTTTCCATCATGATTATATATTCTTTGTCTTTTCTTCCTTTTTACCTATTGATTTAATTGATTTTTTCATTATATTATTATTACCTGAAGGGGACGAACTTGGTCTCGACAGGGATGTTCTGTGACAGGGGAAGCATGCCGAGATTGCTGGAGTCTCGTAAAACGCCGGCACAAAGCCAAATGGCGAAAACTCATACGCACTTGCTGCATAATTTTGCGGCAACGGTTCTCAGCAATTGTCAGTATTGCTGAATTAACCGACATATCACTGACTGCTGTTTCTGCAATGCTGCGAACAGAAACATAAGATAAGCAGCAAACCCCTCAAACGGGTTGCAATGCATCTATTTGAGGGTCAATAAGCATTGCTAAGCATGTAGAAGGACTGTATCAGTATCTCTGGACGCGGGTTCGATTCCCGCCGTCTCCACCATTCGACTCGTTACACTCGCTCATGGCAGGCCATCAAAGAGTTGAATGATCCCTAATATTAAAGGTAGATTTATGAATAAAAAAGCAAAACTAACTCAAGGTCGCATAGTAAATAATATGCTCCATTTGGCAATACCAATGTTTGTAGGTATTTCAGGTATAGTTGCATTTAATCTTGTTGACACATATTTTGTGGGACGCCTTGGAACAGATGCATTAGCTGCAATGAGTTTTACTTTCCCTGTAATAATGGTTATTAATAGTATTGCAATGGGACTTGGGCTTGGAACCACCTCTGTTATTTCAAGAATGATTGGCACAGAAGATAGGAGTATTGTTAAAAGAATAACAACAGATACTCTTGTTCTTGGTATTTTAATTGCCTCTGTCTTTATAATCATAGGTTTTTCAACAATGAAACCACTATTTACTGTACTTGGAGCAAAGGGTAATGTTCTTAAATTGGTAATTTCCTATATGTCTGTATGGTACTTAGGAGCTGGTTTTGTTTTTATCCCAATGATAGGGAATAGTGCAATAAGAGGCACAGGAGATACAAAGACACCAAGCATTATTATGCTTATTGCAATTTCACTAAATGTGTTGCTTGATCCTCTCTTGATTTTTGGATTTGGATTTATACCGGCACTGGGTTTAAAAGGAGCAGCAATTGCAACAGTATCATCAAGATTTTTTACAATGCTTGCTGCATTTTTTGTTTTAATTAAAAGAGAAAAACTGATTGAAATTTCAAGACCAGTGGTAACGGAAGTATTTAATTCATGGAAAAAAATATTGTATATAGGAATTCCCGCAAGTGCAACAAATCTTATTATACCTGTTTCTATGGGAATTATCACCCGTCTTATTTCAGAATATGGCACTGTTGCTATTGCTGGATTTGGAGTTGCTATCAGAATAGAAATGTTAGCATTATCTGTTATTCATGCTTTATCATCAGGAATGGTACCATTTGTAGGACAGAATTTTGGGGCAAAAAAAATAGATAGGGTAATTAAAAGCATAAATCTTAGCCATGCTTTTTCAATGATCTATGGACTATTTTCATTTGGAATATTTCTACTAACTGCTCATTTGATTGCAGGAATATTTGATAATAATCCGGATGTTATTAATACAACGGCTTTATATTTACATATTGTCTCTATAAGTTTTGGTTTTTATGGAATAATGCTTATATCCAGTTCTTCATTTAATGCAATAAACAAACCTTATCCTGCTATAATGATTGCATTTTTAAGAATGTTTATTATTTATATCCCCTTAGCTTTCATTGGATCAAGATTATTTGGGATAAAAGGAATTTTTCTTTCAGCTTCTTTATCCAATTTTATTGCAGGAACGGTAGCATATTTCTGGATAAAAAGAAAGTTAGGGACGGTCGTCCATTTTGTCCATAAATAAAAGATTGTTGAATTTAATATTAATTTATGGACAAAATTGACGACCGTCCCTGGTTACACCTGATGTTTTTTTAATTTGTTTAATGCAATTGGGAAAATAATAACAGATACAATTATTGTAAGAATCAGAATGATTAGAATAGCCAAAACAAAGTAAATATAATTAAATTCAAGTCCATTAAATTGATATTCAAAATAAACCTTTATAGGGGTGGCAAGTAATCCAAGAGATATTCCCACATAGGTAAGCGATAAAATTGCTGCAACTATACCGCCAAAACCGGAGGCGATTTTTGATGGATTGCTTTCATGAAATTCAGGGAATATGGATCCAATACCAATATTGATGATTGTTATACCTATAGACAGTATAAATATAACAATTGTTGAAATAAAAATAATTGTAGAATCAAGATTTAAAAAAAGATTTGTACCTGTTACAAGCATTTCTCCAAGCAATAAAATAACTATGAAATTAAAAATCAATTTTGAGATAAAGAAATCCCTTATGCCAACATTGATCTTTATTATATCATAAGAATGACCTTCAAGAGAGATCAGAGGAAAAATGAATCTTACTGATAAAGTAGCAGAGATATAAGCAGAGAACCCCATGTTTGCAAAGGCAATAATATATGTAAAGAAAGGTGTTTTAAAATACATTGGACTGCGAATAAGTGAAAAAATATAAAAGGCAAGTAATGTCAGGAAAATGAGTGATTGTCCCCATTGAGATGGATTTCTCAAAAAGAGGATAATATCCTTTTGGATAAGCAGTGGAATAATGCGATTTTTGAAAAATCTATTACTAGTCATTTTGTTTTTTATTTTAACAGTTTTTTTAATAAAGGATTTACCAAATGCAAGATATTTATTTCTATACATAAACATTGAGAGGATAATTAATGGAAAAGTAATAAATACATAGATAAGAATGGTCATATATTGATTAACACTGTTTATTCCATTTATTCTGTTAAAAATGATTTGTGCAGTAAGCCCTGATGGTAAAAATCTGAATTGCTCTACCTCCAATGACGAAACATAATTATTAATATCAGTAAGATTTGCTGTTTGAGGCATATTAAATAATTGAGGTGACTTACCAAAAAATATCATTAATGCAATGGAAGCAAGAATAAGAACTAATATCACAATAACCCCACCAATAGAATGCTGTAAAAAATATTCTGAAAAAAGGAAAACAATAATAAGACCAATAGAAGTAGAAATAATAATTAGTATCAAAAAATCAATAATTGATAATACATAAAACATTATTCCTGCATTAAAGGTATGTCCAAGGGCAATCATTAATGGAAATGAAATGATTGCTGTTGCCCAGGAAGCATAAATACCATTTTCCAAAATTTTAACAAAAAATAGAGATGAGGTTTTTAATGGGGTAGCAAAAAGGAATTCCAATTCCTTAGTTCTAAAAAAGGTGGATATACTGCTTATTATTGAACTCATTACAAGAAGAATAAAGAACATTGAAAACATCATTGAAAAAATGCGATAGATCAAACCATAGCCGATTTCCTCATATTTCAAAAGAAACTCAAAAATTTTACTAAAAACAAAATATGTGCTAAAAAGAAAAAGAAATATTACTCCTAAATATGTTATTAAACGAATAATTGATCTGAAATTAAGATTGAATAAATACCGTCCAATTATTTTTGATTTAAAGAAAAGTAGGTTATTCATTTTTTGTTATTTCAAGAAATAATTCCTCAAGATTATCCTTTTTTAGTTTATCTTTTAAATTATCAATATTACCCTTATAAACAATATTCCCTTTATTCATAATCCCAATTTCATCACAGATCTCTTCAGCTAAGGACAATGTATGGGTTGAAAGGAAAACACTTCCGCCATTATTTGCATACTTTCTTAATGTATCCTTAACAATCTTAGCAATTTTTGGATCAAGTCCTACCATTGGTTCATCTATGAGTATTAATTTTGGGTCATGAATAAAGGCAGAAGCAATAATAATGCGCTGTTTCATCCCATGTGAATAGTCCTCTGTTTTTAAATCCATATAATCTTCAAATTCAAATAGAGAAGCGTATTTGTCTATATTTTTTTCAATATGATTTTTAGTCATTTTAAAGATTCTGGCAATAAAGTACAAAAATTCTTTGCCTGTTAATTTATCATATAGAAATGGTGTATCAGGAATGTATCCCATTACTGATTTTGCTTTCTCAGATTCTTTGATTATATTACAATCATTGACTGTGATATTTCCTTCATCAAATGATATTAGTCCGGCAATACTTTTTATTGTTGTTGTTTTCCCTGCACCATTAGGACCAATAAATCCGAAAATCTTTCCTTGTTCAATATTAAAGGAAATATTATTTACAGCAATCACATCACCATATTTTTTTGTCAAACCATCTACAATTAATATCATTAATTCTCCTTTTATATAATAATAATGAAAGGAAAACATTTTTCAATAGATATTATATTCCGAATAATTTGAAGAATATGTTGAAATCCAGCATTGTCCCTTCTACCGTAGGGGCGAACCTGCGTGTTCGCCCTCTTTTCTTATTTTGTCTGCCTTCCATTCTCTTTCATCACACAAGCAAACAGAAGAGCAGATACTCGTTATATTCCTTGTCCTGTTCCTTCTTATGTGTTTATCCTATTCCAATTTCTTTTAGTATTTTTTCCACATCACTTATAAAAACCTTTGGATAATCAAATGGATTAACTTTATTTGGATGTGTTAATAGAATATTCAATTTTAAACCACCGTATTTTTCATAGTTTTCTAAAATAAATAATTTTAATTTCATTGCTTGAGAATCATATGTATTATTAATAAAATCTTTACTTGATATGAGAAGAATGATTTTTTGAATAAATGAGAAAATCATTACCCAGTTTACCCATTTTTGTTGAGTAACTTGTAATTCAATCATTTCTTCCCACAATTTTTTATTCAATGCATAGTCTTTTTTTCTACCATTTTTCTCTACTAATATAATGCCCGACTTGCTCATTTCAACAAGATTATCCTGAACTCCTTTTTGTGTATAATATAAATTCTTGGCAATATACGAAGGATGCTTATAATTATCAATCAATAAATATGATATTATATCACTTCTGATATTTAATCCAAAAAGAAATCTCATTTTCAAAAAAATGCATTGTTCCTTTTCTGTTTGGATTAGAGTTGTCATATTTCGTAATTCAAAATTTCCTCGCAAGTACCCATATTTCTTAAATATCTTTTGATGCTTTCCGTATGAGTTTACATTAAAGAAAAGATTTTCATAATCATCTATTTTAACTTTTGTTTTTATAAATTTTCCCCATTTCTTTTTATTGTGTGAATTTAGTATAGTTTCTGATATAGGTCCCAATAAATCATCATTTTTAAAATTGTCTTTTCTAATAATATTATTTAATCTTTGTAAATTAATTATTTCTCCAAAATTATTTAACCAATCCACTATTCCATCAAACAATCTTGCATCATATCTTGACATAAAAAGTGAAAATGCTAATAATGCCTCAGGATCAATGATAAATGTATTTTCACCTATTTTGTTTCCATATAATCCAATATCAACCCATTGATCCCATATAATTTTTATACTTGAATCAATTAAAAAGTTCTTAAATTCTTTCTGCAATTTCTTTTCTAAATCCATTTTATAATATCTCCTTCTTATTATAAGTGCAATAAATTATATTATAGTGATGTTTACTATCTTGTCAATTATAAAATTGGAAGATATTGCAAAGATATTGCTTAATTATGATAAAAAGGGCATTTGGAGCATTTGCTGCTTGAAGCATAAAGATTATTACTTTTAATAGTAATGTGTTTTCCACTCTGCTTATTAATAAGTTGAATAAGATAAAGTATAAAATCCTTGTCAAATCCTGATCTACGCATAAGTGATCTCATCCCTACTCAATTCTTTTATTGCTAATTTTACCTTCTGTTCTTGCATTTACAACATCCTTTTCTAAGAAGATTACTCTATCACAAAAAGGGGACATTTTTTATTGGTAATAACTGTTAAAAAACAGGCATTGACAAAATATAAAAATATGCTATAATGAGAATGAATATCAATTGCAATCAGCAAGGAGTATTGTGGAAACTGAAACAGAAATATTTAAAAAATATTTAAATAAAAAAAATCTCAAATTTACTCATGAAAGACAATCAATACTTAAGGAAATATTTTTAACACATAATCATTTTGATATTGAATCATTATATGAAAGATTGAAAACAAAAGGAAAAAATATTTCCCGTGCTACTATTTATAGAACAATACCATTGCTTATTGAAAGTAATTTAATAAACAAAGCAATTAGATATAAAGATAGAATATACTATGAACATATTTATGGTCATAAAAGCCATTCTCATTTTATATGTATTAATTGCGGTAAAATAATTGAATTTGAAAATGATGAAAAAGATAAAATAATAAAAAGGATTAAAAGAAAATATAATTTTAAAATTGTAGAATCCAAATTAATAATTAGAGGATATTGCAAAAATTGTTTAAAGAAGGAAAAAAAATGAATAAAATTTTTTCATTAGCTAATATACAAGCAAATAAAAATTGCAAAATTATTTCAGTTGAAGGTGGATATGGTATAATTAAAAGATTAGATGCAATGGGAATAAAAGAAGGTAAGATAATTAGAAAAATATCATCTCAGCCAATGAGGGGACCCGTTCTTTTAGAAATAAATGGTTCTCAAATTGCTATTGGTTATGGTATGGCAGGGAAAATAATTGTAGAGGAAGAAGAATGAAAGTCCTTTTAATGGGGAATCCAAATGTAGGGAAAAGTGTATTATTTTCAAGATTAACAGGTGCAAATGTTATTATATCTAACTATCATGGTACTACAGTTGAATTTACAAAAGGTATTATGCAAATTAGTAAAAAAACAATAGAAATTATAGATGTACCTGGAACCTATTCACTTGATCCTTCATCAAGTGCAGAAAATGTAGCCGTTGAAATGTTTGAACAGGGAAATATTATTATTAATGTTATTGATGCCACAAATCTTGAACGAAGTTTATATCTTACACTTGATATTTTAAAAAAGAATAAAGCAGTAATAATTGCATTAAATATGTGGGATGAAGCAAAGCATAAAGGAATAAAAATTAATGTAGAAAAATTAGAAGAATTACTTGGTGTTCCTGTAATTCCCACATGTGCACTTACAGGAGAGGGAATTAAAAAATTGACAGATAGATTACAGGAAGCAGTAAATCCTGCTTTTGAATTTGATGATAAATGGGACAAAATAGGAAGTATTATTGACAAAGTTCAGGTAATTACTCACAGACATCATACTATATTAGAAAGGATTGCTGATGCATCTGTTATACCAATAACTGGAATACCTATTGCAATTACGGTTCTTTTATTATGTTTCTGGTTGATACGCTTTGTGGGTGAATCGCTTATTGCTTATGTGTTTGAACCATTATTTGAAACACTATGGCTGCCGCTTATGATGAGATTGTCTAATTTATTAGGAAACAGCGGTATATTACATGATATAATAATAGGCAAATTAATAGATGGTAATATTGAATTTATGGAATCAATGGGTGTGTTAACAACAGGTATATTTGTACCTATTGGGGCAGTACTTCCATATATTATTGCATTCTATTTTATACTGTCATTACTTGAGGACTTTGGTTATCTTCCAAGATTGGCGATATTAGTAGATGTATTAATGCATAAAGTTGGTCTTCATGGACTTGGAATCATTCCAATGATGCTTGGTCTTGGATGTAATGTTCCAGGTGCTTTATCATCAAGAATATTGGAAACAAAAAGAGAAAGGTTTATTGCTTCAACTCTTCTTGCTATAGCAATTCCATGTATGGCACAAATTGCAATGGTTATTGGATTGGTAGGCAAATATGGGATTAAAGGATTAAGTTGTGTTTTTATAACATTATTCATTGTATGGATATTAATAGGCATTATATTGAATAAATTTGTAAAAGGCAGAAGTCCAGAGATATTTACAGATATTCCGCCATATAGAATTCCTCATATAAAAACAGTTATAAAAAAAGTATGGATGAGATCTAAATGGTTTCTAAAAGAAGCTGTTCCCTATGTTCTTTTAGGGGTTTTTGTCGTAAATATATTATATACTCTTGGTATATTTAATATGATTGGGAAAGTTTTTGCTCCAATAATTACAGGCATATTTGGTTTACCTAAAGAAGCAGTTGGTGCTTTGATAATAGGTTTTTTAAGAAAAGATCTAGCAATAGGAATGCTTGTGCCTCTTCATCTTAATTTAAAACAATTGATCATTTCTTCAGTAATACTTACCATGTATTTCCCATGCGTTGCAACATTTGTTGTAATGATAAAGGAATTAGGTTTTATATCAATGCTTAAATCAGTTGGAATTATGATTATAGCAACGGTAATAGTTGGTGGGTTTTTAAATTTAGTATTATAAAAAAATTTTATATTTAATTGAGAATGCGACGCATTTTCAAAAAAGGAGGAAAAAATGTTAAAGGAAAAAAAGACATTGAGTACAATTTTAATTGTATTATTCTTATTTGTATCACCTATTTTTGTTTTTTCACATTCAATGTGGATAAATATAACAGATTATTATCCGGAAATTCATAATGGAGAATTGACCTATACAAAACTTTACTTAGGTTGGGGACATCATTTCCCTGTTGATGATTTTCTTTCTAAAAATCAATTACAAAGTTTTTTACTGATTGATCCAGATAGTAAAAAGAAAAATATTAATCCCGATGTGAATGGCGGTTTTCTTGAAACTGTTTTGAAATTGAATAAAAAGGGTTCATGGATAGTATCTGCTGCAAGTAATCCAGGATTTTATACAATGTATTTAGATAGTAAGAATGAAATGCACCATAAGATTGGACCAAAAACAGATGTAAAGGGTAGAGTAATTATGTCACTTTATTATGAGCAGTTTGCTAAAACAATTATTTGTGTTGGCGATGAAAATAATAAATCATTTTCAAAACCTATTGGTCATAAACTTGAAATAATTCCATTGGAAAACCCCATTTATTTAAAAGGATGCGGTGGACATTTTTTACCTGTAAAAGTTTTGTTTAATGGAAAGCCTGCTATGTTTAAAAAAGTATATGCAACTTATTCTGGTTTTTCTTTTGATGCTGATAATTATGCTTACACAACTTCAACAAATAGTCAAGGAATTGCAAACATAAAAATACTTTCTAATGGTCAATGGCTTATTAAAACTGAAATAATGCTGCCGGCTACAAAAGATATGAAAGAAAAATGCAATGAAATGCATTATACGGCTACATTAACCATTGGTGTGAAATAAAAAAAAGGAGAAATAATAAATGAAAATAGCAATTGCAAGTAATGATAAAATTAATGTTGAAGACCATTTCGGCGGAAGCAATATTGTTGTAATAACAATTGAGGATGGTAAAATTCTTAATAAAGAATTAAGGGAAAAAGTAGGACATAATAATTATTCAAAAGAAGAACATCATCCACAAACTGATGCTTCGGGAAAACATGGTTTTGGATATGAAGCTGACAAAAGACATAAAGCAATGTTTGAAACATTAAAGGATTGTCATGTTCTTATTTCAGGTATGATGGGAACTGGAGTATATAAATACTTAAAGGATTCTGGCATCAAAATAATACTAACTAATATTAAAAATGTTGAAAAAGCGGTCAATCTTTATATAGAAGGTAAATTAGAGCATAATATTTCAAAACTTGATTAAATTTTTTTCATATTTTGATTGTAGTAATTCTACCCAATATTAAATGTTGGGTAGAATATAAAAAGAAAAAAAATTATGAATAAAGTGAAAAGATATTTTTAATTCAAGGAGAAAAAAATGAAAGAAATAGTAATTGAAAAAAAACAGCCAAAAAATTGGGGGAAATTAGCTGAACAATTTGACGAGATGTCTGATTATGTTGTAGGTCCAGAAATAAATAGAGAGATTTGTAGAAAACTACATGAAGAAAAGAATTTAGGAAAAGTAATAGAATTTGGATGTGGAACAGGATATTTTACAAAAGAAATAATTAATAATGCTGATAATGTTATTATTACTGATGTTTCCGAAGAAATGTTGTCTGTTGCAAAAAAAAAGTTAGCGAATTTTAAAAACATAGTTTTTCAAAAAGTAGATTGTAGAGAAACAGAATTTACATCAGAAGAATTTAATACTATCTTAATGATCAATGTTCTACATGTTATTAAATATCCTGCGTATGCTATAAAGGAAAGTTATAGAATATTAAAACCTGGTGGTTTATTGATTACAATTGATTTGACTAGTTATGATATGACAACAATTGAAAAACTAAAACTGTTTTTTAGATTTCTAAAAAAAATGGGTATGCCGCCAATAAAAGCAGATAAAGGCAACTTGTCTCCCAATGATCTTGCTTCTTTTGCGGAGAATTCAGGTTTCATTATAAAAGAAAATATACTTATAGGAAATAAAATGAAAGCATTATATTTTAAGGGAGAAAAAAAATAAATTTAATACATATATTTAAAAGAATATTGCAAATAGATGAATACATTTTACTAATTTTTAACAAGGAGAAAAATTATGAAAATTACAGAAAATAAAATATATAAAATTTATATTTTATTAGGATTATTTTATTTTGTTTCAAAATTAATTTATTTTATTCCTGGTTGGGTCTGTTTTAGCGGATTGATACTTGGTTTAATTGCTTCATTACTAACAATATTTACTGGTATATTTTCATTAAAGGAATATAGTAAAAGCAGTTCAATAGGACACTGGTTAGCAATTATTATTCCGTTAATTATTCTTATTTATTCTCCATTGCACATGGTAATTAAATTAGGAATACCTGTATTTCAATTTCCAATAGAAAAATTTACAATACTTTTAATATTTGAAGGTATTGCAATTACACAACTTATTTTGTCTATTATAATGCATAGGAAATTAAGGTTCTTTCGTATTAATGGTGGAAGAGAAGTATAAGCCCGAGGACTATCATTCTTATCAGTTATAAGGGATATATTATGATATTACTTGTTTTATCACCATTTTTTAAGGATATTTTACTGTTTTGGTAAGTTGTATTATTTCTCAACATAAGTATTTTCACTGAAAAAGGATGACTTTATAAAGATGATAAGTTTTTTTAGTATTTTTTACCATATAAACAACCGTTAATACATAACATAGTATGCTTATTTCTACTATATATCCACCCTTAATACGAAAGAACCTTTACTTCTTTAATAATTTCTTTTTCAGATTGGGATGTTTCTTGATATTCTCTGTCATTGTTTTCATTATTTGAACTGTCTTTTTACAGAAATGATGCTCAATTTCGCATGCTAAAGTATTGGCGGATTTCTTGTCAAAATCAAATAAATTTATTAAAAGTTCCTTTATAGCAAGATGTTTACAGTATATATTACTTGCTTCCTTTTTGCCATTATCTGTAAGTGTAATATAACTGTATTTTTGCTGATTAATAAGTTTTTTTTCTTTTAGGATTGATAAAGCATTAACAATTGATGGTTTTGAAACATTTATAATCTTTTGAATATCGGTGATCCTGCATACGGGTTTATCCTGAATAACAATAAATATTGCTTCAAGATAATCCTGCAATGATTCAGACAACTGCATTTTATTCAATCCGCCTCACTTTGTTAATTAAAACTAATTATAATTATTTAACTAAAATTGTCAATGTAGTAATATTTATTGTTATAAATCATTTTCTAATTATTTTATAGAGAGTTTTATTCCTCCATAAATTTCTCTTCCAAATAATGGAGCATACATAAAGGCAGCATCATCAAGATGTTTCTCAGGCTGGGTATAATTTGTAATATTCTTAATTCCACCAAATATTTCAAATGTATTAAAGAATTTTCTGGAAATTCTTGCATTAAATAATATATATGGCTCAGTAATCTTGATCTTATTAAGATTTTCATTTTCTGAAAAATAATCAATATACATAGTTCCTCGATAATTTCCTTCTATGAAAATATTACACAAATTTGACATAAATTTCAATTCTGCTCTGCCTGTATATTTAGGAATACGCGGTATATATTTGCTTATTGACGCAAATTTGGTGCCAATCCAATCATCTCTTTCATTATCATATTGTCCTTTGCTATAAGTGAAATCCAAATTGAGTGAAAGTTCCTTAATAATATTAATGTTCAATTCTGTTTCTATTCCTTGAACATAGGCATTGTCAATGTTTGCCCATTCATAAGTATATCCTAAACTTTTTATATTATCCCCGGCTTCCGAAAATCCAATTTTATTTTCAAGATTTGTTCTATATATATTTAAACCAGCAGTAATATTATTTATAATTTCATAATCAATAGAGATATTAAAACTTTTTGATTTTTCGGGGCTAAGTTCTCCACTTTTCCAAACTCTTGGTGAACCGCTGCATAAATGCAGATCTTCGGAAAAACCATAAGGTACTTTAAATCCCGTTCCATAAGATGTTCTTATAGAGAGAGAATGAAAAGGAGTGAATTTAACGGCTATTCTTGGATTATAAACATTTTCTGAATATTGTAGAGCGTCAAATTTATTGCTTGCTATTTTACTTGAACCACTAAAATTATCCTCTGATTTATGAATATCATATCTAATTCCTCCAACAATTTCTAAATATCTGTTTATAGAATATTCATCTTGAACATATAAACCAATTTCATTTGAGTGCTTATTGCTTGAAGATGTATATGGTATTCCATATAATGAATCCATTTCATCAACACTTATATATTTGCCTGATTCTGTCAAATTATTATGTACATATTGTACACCTATAAGAAAAATATGCTTATTGAAGAAAAAATTTGTATAATCAAAAGTAGTAGTTATTAATTTTTCATTTGCAATATATGGTTTAAATTCATTAATAGGGGGAGATGAATCATTGTGTGTTGCCATATAATCACCCAAAAAAGCATCATTTGTAGCATTTCTTAAGTGTTTTGTTCCTGAAATCATTAAATTAATATTATTATTTTTGTTAATAATTTTTTTATAAACTAAATCAAGAGTATATCTATTTGTTTGAATAGATTCTGTTCCTTCGGAAAATGGATTTAAATAAAGATTATCTGTAAGGGTTCCTCCCTGTCTTAATTCATTTATATTGGAAATTCCAATAGACAATTTATCACTTTTTAATATATCATATATGTAAATCCTGGCAGACAAATTAGTCAAATCTATTTTCACCATATCAGAAATACCATCAGGAGTATTACCATTTTCACTAGTCTCATCTATAGCATCTGCTCCGCTTTTCTGTGCATTAAATTGTATAGCAAACTTATTATATTTAACTGATGTACTGAAATTAGTATTGTATTTATTATTGTTGCCATATTGTAAATTGATGCTTGCGGCATATTTGTTTGATGGTTTTTTTGTAATAATATTTATTGCTCCAGCAATTGCACTGCTTCCATATAGAGCAGAGCCAGCTCCTTTTACAATTTCTATATGATCAATATTATCACTTCCAATTTGCTGTAACCCATATACACTTGCAAGACCTGAATAAACGGGGATATTATCTATAAGTATCTGCGTATGGTCGGCACCTAATCCCTGCAATCTAATTTGAGAAAAATTGCAGTATTGACATTGTTGTTCAACAATGACTCCTGGTATTCCTGTTAATGCATCATATAAAGTTAATGCATTTTTTTCAACAATTGTTTTATTAGTAATTATTTCTGTTCTTATTGGAACATCCATTATATATCTTGAACTTTTTGTTGCAGTAACTACAATGCCTTCCATTTTTATGGATGTTGGTTGAAGAACGAAATTTATTGATATAGTGTCATTACTATTAATTATAACATTTTTTGTATCATCTATATATCCTATTCTTTTTGCTACAATTTTATAATTACCATGTGAAATATTTGGGATTATGAAAAATCCGTTATAGTCCGATAAATCACCCTTTTTGGTATTTTGTATTATTACATTTATTCCTTCGATTTTCTCTTCTGTTTGTTTGTCCGTTACATGACCAATAATGGTTCCTTGTGCAGATGCAAATAGAAATATTGTGAAGGTAGTCATAATTATAAGAAAAGATTTGAACATAAGTCCTCCTTGTTAGGTTGCTATAAAAATGTTAGACGCTTCTAACATTAATAACAATATAATAGATTTTCAAATAATGTCAAGAGGTATTTGCATAAATTGTTGTTACCAATAAAAAATGTCCCCTTAATTGTAGGAGCATAGTGTGCTGTTATTGCGATGAACACAGTGATGGGGTTGAAAAATCGCCGTGGTGAGAATCATACTCCATAAGTATATTTCATTTATTTAATTGTAAAAAAACATCCCCCTTGCAAAGCATGGAGGATGTAGAATTAAACATTTCTTGTATTGCACAAGAATTTGGAGGGGAAGATAAATTCCCTATTAATATT
>JAUVJU010000173.1 GCA_030592285.1 Caldifarciminota bacterium | reverse complement strand
TATAATAAATTTCGAGTTTATTCAAGAGATTATTTTTTAATGAAGGACATTTGCCATGTTTTAATTTATTATATATCTGTTTTTCTTCAATCGTTTTAGAAATACATCCTCCCATACAGAGTGGTAGAAATTTACAATTTTTACATTCTTTAATCTCAAATGGATCAAATGATAACCAATTAATATATGATTCTCTAAATTTTATTTCTCCATCATTATTTATACTTCCTATTTTTAATTTATCAACTCCTATTGATTCCCAACATTTATATAAATTAAGATTAGGTCCAATTACATATGAATTTTTTATGAATGCAGAACAGTAAGTACTTTTTGGTAAAGGAGGTAAATGGATTTTCCATCCTTTTCTTAATATTCTCTCCATAAATTTTATTTCTATATCTGAAAATTTATTATCTAAAAGACAAGTCATTTGGGAATTGTCTGTGATAATTTGTCCTGGATATATTGAAACCTTGTTTTTTAATCCTTCCTTCTCCAATATTTTAATTAGATTAAATGAAGATTCCATATTCTCTTGTGCTAAATTTATCCTTATTGCAATTTTCACTTTCCCCTTTGTAAAATCAATAAACTTTTTTATATTTTTTATAATTATAGAAAAAGTTGGAGAACCATCTTGTAAAGGGCGAAAATGATTATGTATATCAGGTGGACCATCTAAAGTAATTTGAATAAACTTTATCCTTGATTTTAATATTGTTTCAAATGCTTTTTCATTAAGTAAGTATCCATTTGAGATCATGCTTGAACTATATGAAATTTTGTTCTTATCACAAACCTCTATAATTTTAGTGCTTATTTCATTTATTGCTTTTATTTCCAAAAGGGGTTCTCCTCCATACCAGGATATACCAATATTTTTAACACCATTATCAATTTGTTTATAAATAAACTTTATGAAAGTATTTGCTTTTCCCTTACTCATATTAATGTGCTTATTAACATTTTTATCTCTTTCATAGCAATAAATGCATTTGAAATTACAATTCAATGTGGGGGCTAAAGTAATTCCTAAGTTTTTGGAATTAAACCTTTCATTCCAAAAGCGTATTTTAAGGATTGAAGTTTCATTTATATTAGAGTCAATAATAAATCCACCTCGTAATAAATTTTCAAATACTTCTTTGTCCCTTTCATTTTCTATACTATTATTTGGGTTTTCTATAAATTTCATTACTCTTTCTTTATCCCTTATTTTCGCAAACCCACCACTTATAGCATTAAATGCAAGATTCTTTCTACTTCCAATTTGAAAGAAATAATTATACTTACTTACCTTGAAGTTCTTCATAATATTTCTCCTTAATAATAAGAATCTTCGTAGTTAATAAGAGTGAAAAATTATTTTCACTCTTATTAACTATTAGTCTATTTTATATTTTACTATTATCCAAGATGTATGACTTTACCATCACAATATTCCCCACAATAAGATGAGCAATACCAACCACATTCTTGTTTTTCAATAAGTATATTATCAAGCATCTCTAAGGGTTTTAATATAAAATCCATAAAATCCTCCTTTTATCCAAGATGCAGTTCAAATATTGAACACTTGAAAGAACAGTAAGTTCCACAATTAGTACCACATTGTGTTTGTGAGTTTTCTATAAACGAGATATTATCAAGCATTTCTAAAGGTTTTAATATAAAATCCATAAAATCCTCCTTTTATTATTCATATATAACGCGACAAAGTGGTGTACAATCATTGCATTTTATAGCACAAGCTTGTGCATTAATAAAAACATCTAGATCCAATGGTTGAAGTATATAGTCCATAAGAACCTCCTTTTTGCTAAAACTAATATTTTGATAATCAATTATCAGGGCTATTATAAAAAAAAAAAAAACGATTTGTCAAGCGATTAAATTGTTTATACAAAGTGCATTAAATCGGGATCAGGACTTAAGTTGTAATTCGTTATAAATTAATAATACGAGTTGCTACTTTTTCAATAAAATATTTGTCATGTTCAATAAATATCATAGTAGGTTTATATTTGAGAATCACATCTTCTATCTGCTGCCTTGAGAATAAATCAATATAATTTAACGGTTCATCCCACAATAAAAAATTTACGGGAAAAATAAATGATCTACATAGATCCACCTTTTTTCTTTCCCCCATACTGAATGTTTCAAGAGGTCTGTCGAATATCTCCCCACCTACCCCCAAAACACCCATAATATTCCTAAACAAATTAATATCCACACCCTCACTATAAAGATAATCCTTTAAATACCCTTTTTGCCACTTAGGTATTTGATAAGCTCTTATATAGTTGATATAGTTCGGACAGTAAATATCTCCTTTATTTATCTTGATATCCCCACAAATCGCATTGAAGAGTGTTGTTTTACCCGTGCCATTCTCTCCTACTATTGCAATTCTTTCTCCTTTCTCTAAGCTTAATGAAAAATTACTAAGTATACATTTCTCTCCTAAATTTACATTGATTTTATTTATTATTAAAACAATATCAGGCGATTTAATCCTGTCTAATTTAAGTTTTTTATCTTTTTCTTTATTCATCAAAAGTATCTTCTTGTCTTCGATTTTTCCTTTCATTCTCTTTTCAATGTTTAATGCCCTTTTCATCAGTTTTTCAGATTTATGTCCTATTGCTCCGCTATCAGCTGATCCCTTTTTTTCCTTTTCCTTCCTGAATGACCATCTCTTTCTTTGATCTGCCGCATGTTTCAATGATTTTATCTCTCTTTTAAGATTCTCATTCTTCCTTCTTTCGAATTCTTCCTCCATATCGATACTGTTTTTCCATTTTGAAAAATTACCTTTGTTAATCCTAATATCATTCCTGTTAATCGAAATAATACGATCCGTGCATAAATCAAGAAAATATCTATCATGTGAAACAAGTATAAAACCCTTTTTATTTGACAAATACTCTCCGAGCATCTTTCTTCCAATTATATCAAGATGATTTGTAGGTTCATCTATTAACGGGAAGGTATTTACTCTTAAAAAGAGCGATATTATCAAAGCTCTTGTCTGTTCGCCTCCACTTAATGTATTGAAATTTTGATATAAAATATCATGATTAAGTCCAACCCTTTCAATTTCTTTCTCTATCTTTGAGTTTATATTATAGCCATTATGTTTTTCATAGCTCTCTACAATCTCTCCGTATTTAGAAAGACTCTCGGAATCATCTTTCTCTAATAGTTCCTCTATTTCCTTTTCCCATAGAGAAAACGGAGCAATACTACTCCTAATCACATTAAGTGTTATATCATTAATATTATCCGGTTTAAACGGGTAGTATAAAACATCCTCAGAAACATGAATGTTTCCTTTAACAGCTTTTATTTCACCGGAAATTAATTTCAATAATGTTGTCTTACCTCTACCATTCCTCCCGACAATGCCTGTTTTCCATGAAGTGTCTATTTCTATTGACAAACAGGAAAACACTTCGGCATACGGTGAATCATAATAATAATCT
>JAUVJU010000028.1 GCA_030592285.1 Caldifarciminota bacterium | reverse complement strand
GTGGAGATAATAGGATTTGGCGAGCATAAGAAGACAGTGGCAACAAGTTTGGAAATGTTCAAGAAGATACTTGATTATTCAGAAGCAGGAGACAATGTAGGAGTATTATTAAGAGGAATAGACAAGGATGCAGTAAGCAGAGGAATGGTACTTTCCAAGCCGGGTTCAATAACCCCGCATAAGAAATTCAAATGTCAGGTATATATATTGAACAAGGAAGAGGGCGGCAGGCACACATCATTTAAGAATGGATATAGACCGCAGTTTTATTTTAGAACAACAGATGTAACGGGATCCATCAATTTAGCAGAAGGTGTAGAATTTGTGAAGCCTGGAGACAATGTGACATTTATAGTAGAATTAATAGATACAATAGCAATAGAAACAGAACTCAGATTTGCAATTAGAGAAGGCGGCAGAACAGTTGGTGCCGGCGTTGTAACAGAAATACTTGAATAAATATCGGAGGATATAAAGTGGCTTTGAAAAAAATTGATATGAAAATCAAATTGAAATCTTATGATTATGAATTATTAGATAGGTCTGCAAAGGAAATTGTGAAAGCAGCAAGAAGATCTGGATCAAATGTTAGCGGACCTATACCACTGCCTACAAAGCAAACCATATATACAGTGAATAGGGCATCAAATATTGATAAAAAATCAAGAGAACAATTTGATATCAAAATACACAAAAGGCTTGTTCTTGTATCAAAATCAACAGCACAAACAATGGATAGCTTAACAAAACTTGATTTGCCTGCTGGTGTTGATGTAGAAATCATTACAAACTAAAAGTAACAGGAGAATAGTGAAATGAAAGGACTAATTGGAAAAAAGGTAGGAATGAATCAAATGTTTGATGATAAAGGGAATGTAATCCCTGTTACTCTTATTAGTTTGGGACCCTGCGTAGTAATGGATATAAAGACAATGGAAAAATCCAATTACTCTGCTTTGAAATTATGTTATGAAGAACAGAAAGAACAGAGAATCAAGAAGCCGCTATTAGGTCAATTCAAAAAAGCAAAAATTACCCCTACAAAAACAGTAAAGGAAATCAGATTTAGCAGTGATAAAGAGATTGAACAATATAATATTGGTGATAAAATTGATATATCAATTTTTGAAGAAAATAAACCAGTTAAGGTAACAGGAATCACCAAGGGAAAGGGCTTTGCAGGAGTAATGAAAAGATGGAATTTTAAAGGAGCACCGGCCTCTCATGGAGCACATGAAAACCACAGAAGTGCTGGTTCAGTAGGAGCAGGAACAGATCCTGGAAGAGTTGTCCCCGGTAAAAAGATGCCTGGACATATGGGAAATGCAAAAATGACCGTAAAGAATCTACAACTTATGAAAATTGATGCTGAAAATAATATAATTGCAGTTAAAGGTGCAATCCCAGGCTGCACAAAATCACTGGTAATTGTCAGGCAGGACTAAGGAGGAAGATTAATGGAAGCAAAGGTTTTTTCAGTAAAAGACAGCAGTGTTGTTAAAACAAAAAGACTTCAGAAGAGTGTTTTTGGTGTAGAAGTTAATGAAAATGTAATATATGATGCTGTAAAGGAATACCTGAATAATCAGAGGCAGGGAACACATTCCACAAAAACAAGAGTAGAGGTTTCCGGTGGCGGAAGAAAACCATGGAGACAGAAAGGTCTTGGAAGAGCAAGAGCAGGAACAATCCGTTCCCCATTATGGGTAGGCGGTGGAGTTACATTTGGACCCAAGCCAAGAGATTATTTTTACAAGATAAATAAAAAGGCAAGAAAAAATGCTATTAAGTCCGCTTTAACATTAAAAGCAAAGGAAAAAGCAATTTTTATTATTACGGACTCTATTATGGAAGAACCCAAAACAAAAATAATAGCTGATCTTACAAAACAAATGGAATTGAAAAGGACAGATAAGAAATTATTTGTATTTGATAAATATGATGCTAATGCTTATAAATCAATAAGGAATATTGAAGGTGCCCTTCCTGTAATGGCACATGAATTGAATACATTTATAATAATGAATACTAATTATATGATTATAACAGAAGAAGCATTGAAAAAAATAAACGAGGTATTTGGAAAATGAAAGATTATAGAAAAATTATTATTGGTCCGATAATTACAGAAAAATCAAATTTCCAGAAAGAGATGTCAAAAACTTATGTTTTTGAAGTAAGTCCAGAGGCAAATAAATTTGAAATTAAAACTGCTGTTGAAAAGCTTTTTAGTGTTCATGTAATTGATGTGAGGACTATTTCCGTAAAGGGCAAAGTAAAGAGAACTAAATGGATTAAAGGTAGAAGAAAAAATACGAAAAAGGCATATGTAAAGATAAAAGAAAATCAAAGAATTGAAATTTTTGAAGGTGCATAAAAAGAGGTAATTATGTCTATTAAAATACACAAACCAATAACACCAGGACAGAGGTTCAGAAAGTCCATCGTTTTTGAACAGGTAACTGCAAAGTCACCGGAAAAATCATTAACTGTTGCATTGAGAAAATCAGGTGGAAGAAATAATCAGGGCAGATATACAGCAAAAAGAAAGGGTGGAGGAGCTAAGAGAAGATACAGGATTATTGATTTTAAGAGGAATAAATATGATGTTCCTGCTAAAATAAAAACAATTGAATATGATCCTAATAGAAGTGCTTTGATTGCACTTATTGCCTATGTTGATGGTGAAAAGCGTTATATACTTGCACCAGAGAAGATAAGTGTTGGTGATGAGATCACATCAGGTGAAAATGCACCTGCTAAATTAGGAAATGCATTACCACTTAAAAATATTCCACTTGGAACCCCTATTCATAATATTGAACTAAAAAAGGGAAAGGGTGGACAGATTGTTAGATCAGCAGGACTTAGTGCATCAATTGTTGCTAAGGAAGGCAAGTATTGTCATATCAAAATGCCTTCTGGTGAAATTAGACTCATTCATTTAGATAATTATGCAACAATAGGTCAATTGAGTAATTTTGAACATAGTTCTGTTGTAATTGGAAAGGCAGGAAGAAAAAGAAATAAAGGTATCAAACCAAGAGTTAGAGCCGTTGCTAAAAACCCGGTTGACCATCCAATGGGTGGAGGAGAAGGTCGTTCATCAGGAGGAAGACATCCCTGTAATAAAAATGGATTACCAGCAAAGGGTTATAAAACAAGAAAGAAGAAGAAATATTCTGACAAGTATATTGTCTCAAGAAGGAAAAAGTAGGAGGAATCTTGACACGATCATTAAAGAAAGGACCATTTATTGATGAAAGATTGGAGAAAAGAATTTCTCAATTGAATAAATCCGGCGAGAAAAAAGTTGTTAAAACATATTCAAGAGCAACTATGATTTCCCCGGACTTTGTCGGGCATACAATTGCTGTACATAATGGTAAAAAGTTTATCCCGGTATATATTACTGAAAATATGGTAGGTCATCGTCTTGGAGAATTTTCATTAACAAGGATTTTCAGAATGCATGCAGGAGATAGAAAAGAAGGCAAAGCAAAATCTTAAAGGAGAACTAATGGAAGCAGTAGCACACGCAAAATATAAAAGAATCTCACCTAAAAAAGCAAGGATTGTTGCTCTTTTGATTAAGGGTATGAATGTTCCTGAAGCATTATATGTATTGCAGTTTACTCCAAAAAAATCAGCAAGAATTCTTTACAAACTTGTTCATTCTGCAGCTGCCAATGCTTTGAATAAATACGGAGAACAAGAAATTCAGGAAGAGGATCTATTTATTAAGGAAATCAGGGTTAATGAAGGACCCATGATGAAGAGAAATCAACCTCGTGCAAGAGGAAGATCTTTTCTTATAAGAAAAAGAATGAGTCATATCACTATTATTGTTGAAACTAAAAAATAACGGAGGTACACTTGGGACAAAAGACGCATCCATATGGATTTAGATTAGGAATCACAAAGAACTGGGTGTCAAGATGGTTTAATATGAAGGACTATCCGGTATGGTTGAAAGAAGATAAACTTATAAGAGAGTATATCAGAAAAAGGATTGAAAGGAAGGGGCAGCCATCAGGTATTTCAAAAATTATAATAGAAAGAAAACCAAAGAAAATTAAAATCATCATTCATTCATCACGCCCAGGAGTAATAATCGGAGAAAAGGGTTCAAAGGTTGATGCATTGAAAGAAGAGATAAAATATATAACGAAAAAAAATGATATTAATATTAATATTGTTGAAGAAAAAAATCCGGCAACAAATGCTCAATTAGTTGCTGAAAGTATAGCAAGGCAGATAGAAAAAAGAATTGCATATAAAAGAGCAATGAAAAGATCAATTCAAAATGCAATGAAACTTGGTGCTCGTGGAATTAAAATTGGATGCGGTGGAAGACTGAATGGTGCAGAAATAGCCAGAAGTGAATGGTATAAAGAAGGGAGAATTCCACTACAAACATTAAAGGCAGATATTGAATATGGTTATGATGTAGCAAGAACAGCAGCAGGTGCTATTGGCGTAAAGGTCTGGATATATAAAGGTGACATGAAGCAGAAAGGAATCCAGAGAGATGATGTAATTGAAGAATCAGGAAAGAGAAAAGGTCATAAGAAATAAGGAGAACCATAATGTTAATGCCTAAAAGAGTGAAACACAGAAAACAACAAAGAGGAAGAAGAAAGGGCAATGCAAAAGGTGGATTTAATATTGATTTTGGTGATTTTGGTATGCAGGCAATGGAAACTGCATGGATAACATCAAGGCAGATTGAATCGGCTCGTGTAGCAATTCAAAGGGTTCTTCATAGAGATGGGAAACTTTGGATAAGGGTATTTCCAAGTAAACCAGTAACAAAGAAGCCCGCTGAAACACGAATGGGCAAAGGAAAAGGCTCCCCGGAATATTGGGTTGCTGTTGTAAAACCGGGAAGAATTATGTTTGAAGTTAGTGGTGTTAATGAAGATCTTGCCCAAAGAGCATTTAAACTGGCATCTTATAAATTGCCCATTAAAACAAGATTTATAAAAAGATAAGGAGTTAAGAGAACATGAAGGCAAAGGATTTAAGAGAACTTAATAATAATGAAATAGAAAGCAGATTACATCAGGATGAAGAGGAATTATTTAATTTGAGAATGAAAATGAAAACAACGGAGATAACTAACAATAGACAATTCAGATTTCTCAAAAGAAATATAGCTCGAATTAAAACCTTACAAAATGAAAGAAAAGGAAATCAGGAGTAAAAATGGATAAAAAGCAAAGATTTTTGCAAGGTGTAGTGGTGTCAAACAAAATGGAGAAATCCATAGTAATAAGAATTAGCATTAAGGTTAAACATCCACTATATAACAAATTTGTTACAAGACGACACAATCTTGTTGCTCATGATGAGAAAAATGAGGCAAATATAGGTGATATTGTGAGAATTATGGAAACAAGGCCATTATCTAAGAATAAAAGATTTGTAATGAAAGAAATCATAAAAAAGGCAAAAGTTGTATAAAATACAAGTGAGGACAAGATGATTCAGGAATACAGTAAAATAAAAATTGCCGACAATACAGGAGTCAAGACAATTAAGTGTATAAAAGTACTTGGCGGTTCCAGACGAAGGTATGCTTATATTGGTGATATTATTGTTGCTGCCGTGCAAGATACAATTCCTAATTGTGAAACAAAAAAGGGTACCATTGTCAAGGCAGTTATTGTAAGAACACGAAAGGAACACAGAAGAATTGACGGTACATACATAAGATTTGATGAAAATGCCTGTGTTATTATTGATGAACAGAAAGAACCGAAAGGAACAAGAATCTTTGGTCCTGTTGCAAGAGAATTAAGAGAGAAAAAATTTATGAGAATAGTATCATTAGCTCCGGAGGTTGTTTGATGGAAAAGATAAACATTAGAAAAGATGATACAGTCCTTGTCATTTCAGGAAATGATAAAGGAAAAAAGGGAAAGGTCTTGCGTATTTTCCGTAAAACCAACAAGGCAATAATTGAAGGTGTTAATATGGTTAAAAAGCATAAAAAGGCAAGAAAACAAAATGAACAATCAGGCATTATGTCAATGGAATCACCAATAAATATTTCCAATCTTATGCTTGTTTGTCCAAAATGTAATGAAGCATCCCGAGTTTCACATACACAATATGAAGGCAGAGGTATTCGTGTGTGTAAGAAATGCGGCGAAATGATTGTGAGGTAGAATTATGTCATTTTTAAAAGATTATTATAATAAAGAACTAAGAAAGCAATTGAAAAAAAATCTTAAATTGAAGAATATAAATGAAGTTCCCAGAATGGAAAAAATTGTAATAAGTATGGGAATAGGAAAAGCAATTCAGGATAAGAATATGATGGAAGAAGCAATAAAAGATCTATCAACAATTGCTGGTCAGCACCCAATTGTTATTAAGGCAAAAAAATCAGTATCAAATTTTAAATTGAGACAGGGTGCAAAGATTGGACTTAAAGTTACTTTAAGAGGATATAGGATGTTTGAATTTATTGAAAGATTCTTCAATGCCTCAGTACCGAGAATCAGGGACTTTAGGGGTTATGATTCCAAATCATTTGATGGATATGGCAATTATAATCTGGGCATAACAGAACATTCTATTTTTCCTGAAATTAATGTTGAGAAAATCAAATATAACTTTGGTATGAATATAACATTTGTAACAAAATCAAAGAATGACAAACATGCTTTTGAGTTACTGAAGAATCTTGGATTGCCTTTTAAAAAATAATGGAGGATGAATGGCAAAGAAAAGTCTAATAATAAAAAACAGAAGAAAACAAAAATATCAAGTAAGAGAATATAATAGATGCCAGATGTGTGGAAGACCAAGAGCTTTTTACAGGGATTTTGGACTTTGCAGAATATGTTTCAGAGAAATGGCACATAAAGGTCTTTTACCCGGTGTAAAAAAGGTTAGTTGGTAAGGAGGACATGTTATGACAATGATGGATCCTATTGCTGATATGCTTACAAGAATTCGAAATGCCCAAATGGCAAGACATGAAAAGGTCGAAATTCCAAGTTCAAGCATTAAGCAGAATATTTTGAACATTATGATTAAAGAGGGTTATGTCTCTTCATCAGAAAAAAAGCAGAATGGTACAAGAACTGTATTTGATATTTCACTAAAATATGATAAATTCGGAGATCCGGTAATCCATAAAATTATTAGAAAATCAAAACCTGGACTACGAAAATATATTAGATATGATGAAATTAAACCCGTAATGGGTGGCAATGGTGTGGCTGTCATTTCAACAAGTAAAGGTATCATGACAGACAGAGAAGCACGAAATCAGAAGATCGGCGGCGAATTAATCTGCGAAATATGGTAAGCAGGAGGAAACATGTCAAGACTTGGAAAAAAACCTGTAATTATACCTGACAATGTAATTGTCAAAATTGAAGATGCAATGATATATGTTAATGGTCCTAAAGGTAATTTATCTAAAAGTATTGCTTCAAAAATATCTGTTAAAGAAGAAGATAAAAAAATCTTAGTAACAAGAAATGATGAGACCAAAACATCCAATATGAATCAGGGACTCATGAGATCACTAATTAACAATATGGTAATGGGTGTTACAGAGGGCTATATGAAAGAACTCTATTTAGAAGCAAGAGAATATAAGGTAGCAATGGAAGGAACAGGAATAAAATTAAATATTGGTTATTCACATCCTGTAGAAATGAAAGCACCTGATGGAATTCAATTCTCAGTTCCAAGTGAAAAAAGGGTTGTTGTGCAGGGTATAAATAAGGAACTTGTAGGACAAATTGCAGCAAATATAAGAAAACTAAGGAAATGGGAGCCCTATACAAATAAGGGTATAAAATATAAAGATGAAAAAGTTAGAAAGAAAGAAAGAAAGACCGGAGTATAATTATGAATAAATCAAAGACAAAAAACAAAAATAGACAAAAGAGACATAAGAGAATCAGAGGTAAAATAAATGGTACACCTGAAAAACCGCGTTTGGTTGTTTTCAGAAGTTTGAAACATATTTATGCTCAGATCATTGATGACACGAAAGGAACAACACTTGTACATGCTTCTTCTCTTGATAGTTCACTAAGTAAAATTAATGGTAATAAGAAAGATATGTCAGAAAAAGTTGGCGAAATGGTTGCAAATAGAGCAATAGAGAAGAAAATAAAGAAAGTTGTATTTGACAGAAATGGTTATAAATATCATGGAAGAGTTAAAGTCATAGCCGATTCAGCCAGAAAAACCGGGCTTGAGTTTTAAATTGGAGGACTTGTGAGAAAAATTAAAAGCATGAAAATTGATCTATCAAAACTTGATTTAACTGAAAGCGTTATTGATATAATGAGGGTCTCTAAGGTAGTGAAAGGTGGAAGACGATTTAAACTAAAAGCAATTGTTGCCATAGGAAACAAGAATGGATATGTTGGAGTAGGAATGGGCAAGGCAACAGAGACAGTAGATGCAATAAAAAAGGCAACTGAGTCCGCAAGAAGAAATATCAGAAAGGTCTATGTTAATGATAAAGGAACCATTCCATACGAAATGCTTGGAAAATGTGGTGCGTCAAAGGTTCTTCTTAAACCAGCATCAGAGGGAACAGGTGTTATTGCAACAAATACAGTAAGAGTTATTCTTGAACTTGCAGGCATTAGAAATATACTTACAAAGTCGCTTGGCAGTAATACATCCACAAATTTATCCAAAGCAACCTTTAATGGACTTTGCAGTATATATTCTCCTGAGGATATTTATCAAATGAAGAGAGGAAACTCAAGTAATGCTGTGGAGGATATAAATGAAGAAAATTAAAATTACACAGATAAAAAGTAAAATAGGTCATAAAAAATATCAAAAAGCAACATTGAAAGCACTTGGAATAAGAAAAATGAATCATTCTGTTATTAAGGAAGATTGTCCCCAAATAAGAGGAATGATTGAAACAGTAAACCATCTGGTAAAAACAGAAGAAATTAGCGAATAATGAGGTCTATATGAAATTAAATGAAATGAAACCTCCAAAGGGCTCAACACATTCTAAAAAAAGAGTAGGAAGAGGTCCTGGATCCGGTCATGGAAAAAACTCGGGAAGAGGAGAAAATGGACAGAAATCCAGAAGTGGATTTACAAATAAATACGGGTTTGAGGGTGGACAGATGCCGCTTATAAGACGGGTTCCCAAAAGAGGATTTAAAAATGTTAATAGAATTGAATATCAAATTGTGAATGTGAATAAGCTAAATATATATGAAGATGGAGCATTGATTACAAAAGAAACATTGAAAGAAAAAAACCTTATTTCAAAAATATCACAGCCGGTTAAGATTCTCGGGCAGGGTGATCTTGAAAGAAAATTAACGGTTAAGGTTAATAAGGTCTCAGCAACTGCAAAGGCAAAAATAGAAGCAAACAGCGGATTGGTGGAGGTATCAATTGGATAGAATAATTACAACAATTCAGAATATTTTTAAGATTCCTGATTTAAGGAAAAAATTATTATTTACATTATTCATATTCTTTATTTACCGTCTTGGCGGACATATCCCACTTCCGGGAATTGATATTGCTGCATTAACGGCATGGTTTGCAGGACAGGCAAAGGGTATTTTGGGTCTTTATGATATTTTTGCCGGAGGTAATGTAAGTAGAGCAACAATATTTGCATTGGGAATTATGCCATATATTTCTGCATCAATTATTATGCAGCTTCTTTCAGCAGTATTGCCGCTATTACAAAAGCTTCAGCATGAAGGAGAGGAAGGAAGAAAGAAAATTACCCAATATACAAGATATATGACTATTCTACTTGCAGTAGTTCAGGGATATGCTATTTCAATATTACTTGAAGGACTTGCACCTGGTGGAGTTCATGTTGTTGTTAATCCTGGTCTACCATTTAGATTAATAACTGTGCTTACCTTAACGGCAGGTACTGTTTTCGTTATGTGGCTTGGAGAAAAGATAACAGAACATGGTATTGGAAATGGTATTTCCATGATAATCCTTGTTGGAATTATAGCAAGAACTCCCAATGATGCAATAAACATAACAAGACAATTATTTGCAGGAACAATAGGTATTACAGCAGTTGCATTTGTTATTATAATTTTTATACTTATTACTGCTGCTGTTGTTCTTGTAACGCAGGCACAGAGAAGAATTCCCGTGCAGTATGCAAAGGTGGTAAGAGGTAGAAAGATATATGGAGGACAAAGCACATATATTCCATTAAATGTTAATGCTGCCGGAGTTATTCCAATTATTTTCGCACAATCAATAATTATGCTGCCAACAACTCTTGCCGGATTTTTCAGAGGAAATGCTTTTAGCGATTGGTTTGTTGGATTTATGGGTATAGGCGGAGCACCATATTCAATTTTATATGGATTATTAGTAGTATTTTTTGCATTTTTCTATACATCAATTGTAATAAATCCACAAGATATTGCAGATAATATGAGAAAATATGGCGGCTTTATTCCAGGTAAGAGACCAGGAAGACAAACAAAAGAATATATTGATAAAGTCATATCAAGAATTACACTTCCAGGTGCAATATTCTATGCTCTAATTGCAATTTCACCTGTCTATATTATTAATTTTTCAAGAGTTCCTGTATGGTTTGGAGGAACATCAGTTCTTATTACTGTTGGTGTTATACTTGAAACGGTTGCACAGATTGAATCACATCTTACAATGAGAAACTATGAGGGTTTTTTGAAAAAAGGAAAAATAAAGGGTAGAAGATAATAGTGAACAAAGTAATATTTATTGGACCTCCGGGTTCCGGAAAAGGAACTCAAGCATCTTTACTTAAAGAAAATTTGGATTATTTTCTTCTTTCCACAGGTGATTTATTAAGAGAAGAAATGAAGAATGATACAAATTTGGGAAAAGAAATAAAACATTATATTAATAATGGATTATTTGTTCCTGATGAAATAATTACTGATTTTATTATTGATTATATTGAGAAGAATGAATTACATAAGAAGAAAGTTGTATTTGACGGATTTCCAAGAAGAATTGCACAGGCAAAAGCATTAGAAGAACAATTAGTGAAATATAAAAGGGATATTGATTGTGTTATAATGATCGATCTATCCGATGACGATATAATAAAAAGACTTTCCGGAAGAAAAAGTTGTCCATCATGTAAAGCAGTTTATCCTGCTGATAAAAGCAATGATATTTGTGATAAATGCAAAACAGCATTGATAAAAAGAGCAGATGATAATGTGAATACAATTAAAAAAAGAATAAAAATATATAATAAAGAAACATTCCCTCTTATTGAATATTATAAAAATAAATACAAAATATTCAAAATTGATGGAAGAGAAAATATTGAAAATACGCATTCAAGAATCATGGAAATAGTATCTAACAATGAGTAAGAAAGGGATTCTTGTTGAAGGAACAGTGATCAAATCATTGCCAAATGCTAATTTTAAGGTTGAACTTGATAATGGGCACATTATTCTTGGTCATATATCAGGAAAAATGCGTTTACATTATATTAGAATAATGCCAGGAGATAGAGTAACAGTAGAATTGTCTCCCTATGATCTTTCAAAAGGCAGAATAATTTACAGATTCAATTAATGGAGGAAAAAAATGAAAGTTAGAGCATCAGTCAAAAAGATCTGCAACAAATGTAAGATTATTAAAAGGAAAGGAATAATCAGGGTAATTTGTGAAAACCCTAAACATAAACAAAGACAAGGCTAAAGGAGGTCATTTTGGCTCGTATAGCAGGTATTGATTTACCAAGAAGAAAGAGAATTGAAATTGCATTAACATATATATATGGAATAGGATTAACAAGTGCAAAGAAAATTTTATCAATTGCCGGGGTAAATCCGGATATTAAAGTGAATGATCTCACTGATGAAGATACTGATAAATTGAGAAAAGTGATTGAAGCGGACTATAAGACCGAAGGTACTCTCAAATTGTTAGTGAAAGAAGATATAAAGAGACTAAAAGAAATTAATTGTTACCGTGGAATTAGACATAAGAAGGGACTTCCTGTCAGAGGACAGAGAACCAGAACAAATGCAAGATCAAGAAAAGGTCCATCAAAGGGTTCAGTTGCTCTTAAGAAAAAAGCGGATAAATAATTAAAGGAGGAATTTAGTGGCAACAGTTAAAAAGGCAAGTAAAAGAAAAGTAAGAAAAAAAAATAAAATAACAGTTGTTTCAGGTATTGCTCATATTCATTCAACATTCAATAATACCATAGTAACAATTACCGATAAAGAAGGTAATGTAGTAACATGGTCAAGTTCAGGTAATGTTGGATATAAGGGATCAAAGAAATCAACTCCATTTGCAGCAAAAATAGCTGCTGAAAAAGCAGGAAAAAATGCATTGAACATGGGTATGAAAAACCTTGAGGTATGGGTTAAGGGACCAGGCGGAGGCAGAGAAACTGCCATAAGATCTTTGAGTAACCTTGGAATTAGAGTTACATCAATGAAAGATATTACTCCCATACCACATAATGGATGCAGACCACCTAAAAAGAGAAGAATCTAAGGAGGAACTTAATGGCAAGACATACAGGATCTAAATGCAAATTATGCCGCAGAGAAGGTGTGAAATTATTTTTAAAGGGTGATAGATGCCTGACTGATAAATGTGCAATTGAAAAAGGCAGAAAAAACCCCGGTGAAACACCTAAGAAATTCAGAAGAAAAATGTCTGGCTATGCTATACAGCTAAGAGAAAAGCAGAAGACAAAAAGAATATACGGCATATATGAATCACAATTCAGAAAATATTATGAAAGATCATGCAGACAAAAGGGTGTGACAGGTGAAGTATTACTACAGTATCTTGAAAGACGCTTAGATAATGTTTTGTTCAGAATGAATTTTGCTCCATCAAGAAGTGCGGCAAGACAGATAGTAAATCATGGTCATATAACAGTAAATGGCAGAAAAGTTGATATTGCTTCATTTCTTGTACAAGAGAATGATGAAATAGAAATTAAGGAAAAATCAAAAAAGATGAATATCATTACTCAATCACTGCAGCGAGGTAAAGGAAAAACACCGGAATGGCTTGAAATAGATATGCCTAAAATGAAAGCAAAAGTAAAGCAATTGCCGGCAAGAGAAGATATTGATTATGATATTAATGAGCAATTAATTGTTGAATTGTATTCAAAATAAATTTTAACTAAAGGAAGAGGTTATAAATGAAACTAAAACCTTTCCAAATGCCTAAAAGTATAAAAATTGAAGAAAGTAATGAGAAAACATATGCTAAATTTATTGTCAGTCCCTTTGAAAGGGGATTTGGAACTACACTTAGCAATGTTTTCAGAAGAATTTTACTTTCATCCATTCATGGTGTAGGAATAACAAGAGTAAGATTTGATAAGGCATACCATGAATTCTCTACACTTGAAGGAGTGAGAGAAAATGTGACGGATATCATACTGAATATTAAGAAACTTAGATTTGTTATGGATGAAGAGATTGATGATAAAGTCATTAATATTACAGTAAAAGGACCCAATGAAGTAACTGCGGCAGAAATAGACCTTCCAGCAGGTGTATCAATTGTAAATAAGGATCAGTACCTATTTACCATAACAAAAAGTACGAAAGTCAAAATAGAGATGCATCTTGAATGGGGAAGAGGCTATATGCCATCACAGTATGTAGAAAAAGATAAAACAATTGGAACAATTGAAATGGATACTTTCTTTTCTCCAATAAAAAGAGTTATTACAAGAGTTGAAGATACCCGTGTTGGGCAAAGAACAGATTTTGATAAACTTATTTTAGAAATTTACACAGATGGAACAATAAAACCGGAAGATGCATTAAAGCAAGCAGCGGTTATTCTCACCGGACATATTGAAATTTTTGATGTAGAAAATGAGTATTTACCGAAAATCACTGAAGAAGCAGAAGATGAAAACATTAAAAAAATGAGGGTTCTATTAAATAAAAAGGTTACTGATCTTGAACTTTCAATAAGAGCAAAAAATTGTCTTGAAAACAATAATATTATTGTTTTAGCGGATTTAGTGGTTAAAGCAAAGGATGAAATGCTGCAATATAAGAATTTTGGAAAACAATCACTTTCTGATTTAGAAAAAAAACTCAATGAATTGGGTTTATCCTTTGGAATGGATTTGAAACCATTTATTAGACAAGAAAATATTTAAAAGGGAGTTTATAATGCGTCACAGGAATAATAAAGCCAAACTTAACAGAACCCCTGCACATAAAAAAGCTATGTTAAACAATCTGGTTGCCTCATTATTTGAAAAAAATGTAGTTGTAACTACAACTGCAAAAGCAAAAGAAGCAAGAAAGTTGGCTGATAGATATATTACAATAGCCAAAAGTTCTGATGATTTTAATGCAAGAAGAAAAGTTGCAAAGGACTTTCATGCAACAATGACACTTAAAAAATTATTTGAAGAAATAGCACCACTTTACAAAAATAGAAAGGGTGGTTATACAAGGGTAATTAAGGTAGGAAACAGAAGAGGGGACGGCGGCAGCATATCCATAATTGAACTTGTTGAGAAACCGGCAGTTAAAAAAGAAAAAAAATAATGATCAAAGAAATAAAAAGCCCATTATTTTGGGCTTTTTTTCTTTTATTCCCAATTTTAATCAATGCATTTCAAATACAAGGTGTCTGGATAACAAGGTGGGAACTCAATTCACCTGATAATATCAAAAAAACAGTAGAAAAATTAGAAAAAGCGAATGTCAAGGATGCCTTTGTTCAAATTTATGGATCTGGTTATGCCTTTTTCAATTCAAATATTGCACCACGAAAATATATGGACTTTGATCCTCTTGCGGAATTTACCAAATATGCAAAAAAAAGTGATATAAGGGTTCATGCATGGATAAATCTATTATATATGTGGGATAGAAAAGAACTTACTGAAGACAATGATCATATATTAAATAGATATCCGGAATCAGCAATGGTTGATGATAAGGGCAATTCATTGCTTGACTATTCATTAGAGAAGATAAGAATGCGTAATATTGAAGGAATATATGTATCTCCTGCATCAAAGGTAATCAGTGATTATATATATATGCTAATTGAGGAGATTATCAAGAATTATCCTATTGATGGTATTCATTTGGATTATTGTAGATTTCCAGGTTCTGAATTTGTACATGACAAATTTATGAGAACAGAATTTCAAAAAATATATACTGTTGAGCCACATAATATTAATTCAAAGAAATCGCAGCTTATTTTTGAGAATGTAGAATCATTGAATAAAATTTGGAAAATTTTCCCCAAACATATTCTGAATAATTTGATTAAAAAGATATATAATAATTCAAAAACAATAAATCCTAATGTACAGGTTTCAGCTGCTGTAATATCAAATATTAGTAGATCTGAAAGGGATTTTTACCAGTTTTGGTGGGAATGGATAAAAGATGACTATATGGATTTTATTATTATTATGGCTTATTCTTCTGATCTAGAAGTATTGAGAAATCAATTAGCAAGTATTAAGACAAAAGTATCCTTTGATAAAATCGTAATTGGACTTGGAACATATAATCAATCATTAAATAATGTAAGAAATAATTTTCAGATCCTGGCAATTAATCCTGTAATGGGATTTTGTCTATTTTCAAGTACATCAATTGCAAAACATCAAAATGGATTTGAGTATGTAGGAGATAATATATTTAAAAAGTATGATTAAAGTATTGAGTGAGTTAAAAAAAGATATTAATGATTTTGCTATAAATGAACCAGTTGAGATTATTGCAGTTTCAAAATTCAGGAATATAGATATGATGGAAATTGTTTATAATGCAGGCATTAAGCATTTTGGAGAAAACAGGGGACAGGAAGTAAAGAATAAACGGGATTTTTTTAGAAGAGAAGATATAACACTTTCCTTTATAGGTAAATTACAGAAAAATAAGGTAAAATATCTTATTGGTGTTTGCGATCTAATCCAATCAATTGATTCCATTGAATTAGCAAAGTATGTTAATGAGCGATTTGAAAGGGAAAATATGAAAATTGATGTTTTATTGGAAATAAATATATCTCAGGAAGAATCAAAATCAGGCATATTAATTGAGGATATGAAAAATGTAATAAAGGAAATACTGATTCTTAAATATATCAATTTAAAGGGCTTAATGACAATTGGACCATTAACCGAAAATGAAGAAAAAATAAGTTCTGCTTTTAAAGCAATGTATGAGTCATTCAATGAATATAAAAATGAGATTAATGGTTTTAATATCCTATCAATGGGAATGACGGATGATTACAAAATTGCACTGCAAAATGGTTCCAATATGATTAGAATTGGCAGAAAAATATTTGATGGGATCAATTGATCATTAGTATAATTTATTTATTTGCCGGATTAGTTCTACTTTTACTTGGTGCACATTGGTTAATATCAGGGGCTGAATCCATTGCACGAAGATTTCATATATCGGATATTGTTATTGGTTTTACAATTATATCTTTTGGCACATCTGCACCTGAATTACTTGTAGGTGTTGTTGCAGCATTAAAGGGAGCTGGAGATATTACAATGGGTAATGTGATTGGGTCTAATGTTTTTAATCTAATGGCAGTTCTTGGTATAACGGGAATGATACTTCCAATTAAAGCAGATATAAAATCCGTAAAAAAATATATTCCATTTTCCATTATTGTACTTCTACTATTATTATTTATGGGTAATGATATAATGAATGCAAATAGCAATGTATTGTCCCGCATTGATGGAATCATAATGCTCATTATTTTTATTGGCTATATTTACTGGAATATCAGAACAAAACGCTCCGATAATAAGTATACTCATTCAAATATTCACAGTATCAGTATTATTAAGGCAGCAACATTTTTAATTGTTGGAACAGCAGCTCTTGCTATTGGAGGAGAATTAACTACAAGAAGTGCTGTTGAAATTGCCCGCATCTGGAATGTTAGTGAGAAAATGATTGCTATAACAATTATTGCAACAGGAACATCTCTTCCAGAACTGATCACAAGTCTTATTGCCGTATTAAGAAAAAAGCCGGATATTGCAATTGGAAATGTTATTGGTTCAAATATATTCAATGTACTTCTAATTTTAGGTGTATCTTCAATCCTAAGACCAATTCAGTATAATATTGTATTAAATCTTGATATTATGATAATTGCTATTATGTCAATTATTCTTATGGGCATGATTGGATTTTCAAAAGAAAATAAATTAAATAGAATTAATTCGGGAATACTATTTCTATCATTTATTGCTTATTGGGTATTTGTCATATTTAGAAAGTGATATTTTTCCTTTTTTCTTGCTCTGTGTCTGTCATTCCGTACTTGATACGGAATCCAGTGTTTTTTATATTTCTTTTCTTTCTTTTCTGCGTAGGGGAACGGCGTGCCGTGCCCTCTTTTGTCTTTGCAAATCTGCTCCGAACGGGTCATTGCGATGAGCGAAGCGAAGAAGCAATCTCATCAACCAATATATTACATATTTGTAGGGGCGGTTCGCGAACCGCCCTTTTAAATTTGTCTGCTACACTTTTTTTACACTACCAGCAACAGATATACTATTGCAAATTGGTGGAGACTGTAGTATGATTAAGTAAAATATGGAGGTTATTCATGAAATTAATCTGTATAATTATCATAACTATTCTATTAGCATCAATATTATGGTTAAGTATGAGTAATATGTTTATTATTGGAGAAATTAATCATATTTATATGCTCCAAAATCAACAATACAAATCAACCGAATCAATTAATCCTATACTATCTAGTGAATTATTCACATCTGAGATAAGAGGATGGTATATAAATATATTTGTATTCATTTTTGGGTTTTTAGCCATGCTTGGTTCTCTTATGATTTCATATATTGAAAAAATCAACATACTGAAATTTAATGTAGTATTTATAATTCAATATTTAATTATAATAATAATAACTTATATTACATTAATATTTTCATTTAGTCATAATTCATCATGGAATTTCATAAATCTATTCTTATCTTTTATTATATTTATTATTATTGCAAACATAGCAAATATATTTATTAAACACAAAAATATTACGCAATAATGTAAAGAATAATATTTAAAGATATGAAGGGACGGAGTTTGGAATTTTGGATTATTTATTTACCCATATATAAGTGTAGATAGTTATATTATTTATAAAATGCCTGAAAAAAAATCCAAAAATCCAAACTCCGTCCCCGACTGAGAATGTTGGAGAGGTAGTAATAGAAAGAGATTAGGATTATTGAGAAAAGAAAAATAATGAAGAAAATATTTGATGTTCTTTATGGATTGATTTGTTTTTGTAACAAAATAATATTTAGAAAGTAATACCTCTTTCTATTAGGATACTTTCAATTGACATTGCCTTTATTGAATCAGTAATTGAATAGAGATTATATGCATCAATAAGAAGAATATCAGAGTCGGGGAATATTTGTCGTCCTTCATTAATTGCTTTTTCTGCATTCTTAAAATTTCCTGAAATAGCATGAATATTCATTTTTAATGAAAAATAAAAATCATCACGTACACAATTCTTATAAAAATCATTAAGTATATTAAGTGATTCACCAAACTTCCCGGTATTCATTAATGCATATATATACTGTTTAAGCAAGGATCTGTCTGTCTGAAATCTTAAATAGCAGTTGTGAATTTTTAGTAATGCTTCATTATATTTTAATTCGTGATTAAAAGTATTATAATCCAATATATTTTTAAGAATTTTATATTCCGGGATCTGACAAGTGTTTTCAGGAATAAAAATAGATTTAATTATACCATTATTATATAGAAAAACATCAAATGCAATGGATAATATTTTATTATCAAATGTATTCATGCTGCTTATCATTCTTATACTGTCAAATATGATAGTGGATGTTTCTGATATTATGTCTCCAAAAGAGAAAGTAGAAGTCAATAAGAATTTTGATTGATTTGTATGTAATGATACTGTACGATTTGAAACATTCCAGTCATCTGAACCATAGAAAACATTTGAATTTAGATGATTATCAATAAGCACGGCAAATAATATATTATCCAATGAATCGGTCTTAATTGTGAATGGGGGCTCAGTAATGGAGAATTGGGTCTTTGTTAAATAATAATTATTATCAAATCCCAAAAACCAGTATGTTTCAGCATTAATGAGAAAAGAAAAAAGTAAAAAAGTAAGAAAGATATATTTTTTCATTTCATTAATTTTGAAAGATGCTTTTTATCAATTCTATTACCATACTGTATTAAATTTTCCAGGAAAAAGTCCATAAGGTTTTTACTGTTCAAATTTTGTTTTGCAACTATTTTCTCAATATCATTTTGAATGAGAAAACCATCTAATTCAGAAATTGATGAAAATGGGTCAAATACCATACTATCTATCATTGCCCAGCCATTTTCTTCATTAATGTATTTTTTACCTATTAACTGATATTTGTTTACTGAATCCACCCAAAGATTAGTTAGATTACTATGTGAATACATATTTAGTTCAAAATTTGCCAATGCAAGCTGCTGTCTTATATAGATGATCTCAGTTAGTTCAAGATAATCACAAATATTTATACGAATCTGTTCATCCTCTTCTTCATATTGAGCAATAATTTTGGAAATAAAACCATGCTTTAATGCATACTTTGTAAGAAACATAGTAAATCCTTCAACAATTCCACGGTCAGGTAATTCATTTAAGAGAAAAGGAATTTTGGGTGATACATTTGCTTTATAAACAACCTTTCCAACAGTTCTAAGAAGGAAATATATCCCTCTATAATTTGATTTTGAATTAACCGAAAAACGAACATCACCCTTTCTATCCATATCAACAATAATCGGATTTTGATATTTTCCAGGTCTTATATATAGATCAGAGACCTCATATATATTATCAATATCCATTCCAATATTGCTAAAAAACTTTTTAACTGCATATGCAATATCTTTTCCCTTAAACATAATATTTACATTCTCATCAATATGAATCGGGAAAAATCTAAAAAATGGATCACCATAAATATATCCGGGTATATGCTGTGATCGTGAATTGAATTTATTGATCAAATTC
>JAUVJU010000180.1 GCA_030592285.1 Caldifarciminota bacterium | reverse complement strand
GGTGGATCATAGATTCGTTACGGTGAACAATCTCTTTATCGCCACACATCATTCTGATAACTCTTCTGTTTCCACCAAAAGGAATATCCAACTTTTTCAACATTTTCAACCACCGTCCCCAATTTTTCCCAATTTTTCAGTCCCCAATTTTTCAAATTATCATTTTTCGTCCAGTAAACCATTCCAGGATTGTTTTTATTTAACTCATGCCAATAATTTAACACATCTTCATTATACTCTAAACATCTGTATGCAAGCTTGCCCTCTTCTAATCGTTTACATTCATTACGGGATATGTAATTATCAGTATATTCACCAATTTTCTCAGGAACTGGTGATGTTGATGTAGGGTTAAGTATTTTTGTTGAATCCGTATTACTATTTATCACTGTCCCAAAATTCCCTGTATTATAATGGTCAGCATTATACCCATGAATCGCAATGATGGGGTATGGACGATATGGTTCACTAAAAATCATTATTGATATAATGATTAATGTTAATAAAATAAAAAGTTTCTTCATTTATCTACTCCTTTATCTTTCATACAGTTTTTCTTATTTCTTATTTCCTATGCAATTTTCGATTTACTGACATATTCAATTATTCCTCAATTATATTTTATCACCATCAAAGGTTATTTTATTCAGTGAATTACCCATTGTATCTATTACCCATATTGAATCATAAGATGCTGATATATATTTACTGCCATCAGGACTTAATACACCCTGAATATTTTCTAATACTTGCTTATCTATTGTATCTATAATTGATATTCTAATTTTATGATATTCATCTTCACTTGTTAATGTATCATTAAGATATATATCCATTGTAATATATTCACTCCCAATATTACCATATTTAGGAGGTGTCCCATACAAACTACCTATAGTATATTTCCCAATCTTTGTATTGTTATCTACTACTATTGTTTCCTCCCCAGTGTTTATATTTACAAATTTTCTATTATTCACCAACAAATAATTGCGGGAATAATCGTAATCAAGATCCTTCACTAAACTACTGGGAACATATATATTCTCATATGTGTTACTTATTAAATCATACCGTCTAATTTGATCCTCATATTCATTTGATATATATGCTGCAACTACTGTGTTACCATTATCTGAAAATATTGGATGTACATAATTCCCTATACTATCCCAACCGTTAAAATCTTCTCTTACCTTGTATGTGGAAAAAGAACTGCTTAAGTAATAATCATTATTTACTTTCTTTATATTCACTACATCCACGTTCTCTGCATAATCCCATTCCTTCTTACTCATCAGTAATTCCTTCTCTCCTGTATTTGCATTAATACGCCATAATTCTCCTCCTCCCCAATTATATGCTATATCTCCTCCCCCCATATCCATTACATCACGATATTGAGATATATTGCAATATACTATTATATGGTCATTGTCTTCCCAGCATATACTTTTATAGCCAATTGCTCTTCCTGTATGAACTCCAAATAATGAACATCCTGTTATTATAATTATTGTAATCAGTATTATTAAAATTATTAATGTTATTGTTCGCCTTTTATTTTTCATAATATTCTCCGTTTTACTTTTTTACTTTTCTCCTCTTCCTTTACCAGTTACCAGCGTACCAGAAACCAGACACTTCTTCTCTTTTTTTGCTTCTTATCATTTATCATTCTTCTTCTCAAATATCTTATCATTGATTTTTTGATTTATTTTTACATTCTTATATTTTATCTTCATTGTTTTATTACCCACTTTTGTTTGGGTGCTTATCTGTATTCCCTTTGTATATCTTTTTCCTTTTATTTCTCCATATTCAAATATTATTTTTGAATTCCCTTCATTCATTTTTATTTCCTGAAACCTTATCTCTCCGCTCTGCATGTCTATCCCCACTCTCACTTCTCCTACTCCCATTCCCATATTCTCTTTGTATTTTATTATTGCATTGTTCTTACTGCACTCCTCAATTTCAAAGTTATCCTTTTTTACCATTTTTTCTATCATTCTTTTACTATCCATCTGATCCATCTGATTATTGAGATTCATTACCTCTGCTCCTGTTTGCCATTTCCCATCACCTGTTTTTGTATGAATTCCATTTGAATCTGTTATCATTATCATTGATTCTATACCTAACTCAGGTTTTCCAGCAATTTCAATCCTTTTCATATTGCCTTTAATATATATCTTGCTCTCTCCGATTACATTCCCATCCATTTCAAGTTCAATATTTCCTTCAAATGTATCATAAGTATTCCACTTAATCTCTGCTAATCTATTCTTAAATTCCTCAACTGTTACATTGGAACCTAAAATATTGATACTAATAAACAATATGATTACTATTAATATAATTATACTAATTTTCTTTTTCATTGTTTGCTCCTTTTTATTTTTTTCTTTCATTCTTTTTTTCTATTAATATTATTCCTCTGATTTTTCTTCATTTTAACGCATTATTATAATCTTACTTCTAATCTGCTTATTCTGGTCAATAATAAAATACACTCCACTTTTTTTAGGAGCAATTATTGTTGTACCTATTTTTACATTAATATCTTCAATTATTCTACCTGTTATATCCATAAGTTGGAATTGCTGTGATATTCCTGTTTGATTGTTTATACTTATTGAATTAAAATTAGTTGTTATGGTAATTTCTTCTTGTTTATTGAATATCTTTTTATCCTTTATTCCTGTTGGATTAAATCCAAATATCTGTAATCCAAACCTACCTCTTGCCAAATTACCGCCTGGGATTCCTCCTCCTTGACTTATATATATATAATTATTATTTCTTATCATATCATCAGTATAATTGTTTATATTATATATTCCTTCTTCTAAAGGATTCATTATATCTGTACAATCATATACATACATTTTATAAGGAGCATTTACTATTTCAAATAAATAATCACTATAATATCCCATTGTTATTCCAAAAATTTCTGAATTTATTTCTCCAAGTGATTTAATACTGTCCTTGTTAGAAACATCATAGTAAAGTATTTCATCATTTGATTGAATACAAAGAAATGTAACATCATTATTTGATACAATATCTGAAAAAGAACTACCTATTGCTTTTATGCTATCTTTAAATATTGGATTATACATATCACTTAAATCCCATATCTCATAAAATCTGTTAATGTTCTCATCGCCAATACAATGCAATATAGT
>JAUVJU010000128.1 GCA_030592285.1 Caldifarciminota bacterium | reverse complement strand
TCAATAATCTTAACAAGCGGTTTAAAGAATGAATTGATGATTCTTGATATTTCTTCTGAACCCTCTTTCCCCGATGATGTTAGTTTTTCACTCATAGTTGTAAAACCTGAAATATCTGCACATAGTATTATCCCATCAAAATAATCATTTTCCACACTCTTTATAGCAATCCGCCTAGGGATAAAACTCCTAATGGTTTTCAAAATTTTAGGAGCATTATTAATTCTCTTTTGCATATATCCTCCAAAATTAATTGTTTTTTTTACTCTTCATCTAAAATGTTGTTCCTGTTTCTTTAAATATTCTTTCTGCCTTTTTAATCAAATGATTTGATTTTTTTCTTTCTCCTTTAATATTTAATATATATCCTAATTCATAATACAATTTTCCCAATTCAAGAATAAATTTCTGCTTCTCTGCAATCTCAATTGATTTATTGAAATTCTTAATTGCCTTATCCATATCTCCTGTTTTACTGAGAATATGTGCCTTTATTTTTAATGCTATCATTTTAGATTTTAGCATCCCAAATTTTTTTGCATATTTCATACTCATATTAATATATTCTAATCCTTCATCATAATGTTTCATTTCTGATTCCAAAAAAGCTATTCCAGCATATACTTCTGATAGATCTCCTTTTGCATCTATTTTCAAGTAAATCTTTTCTGCTTTATTAAACATTTTTCTAGCATTTTTAAAACCCTTAGTTAAAGTATAAATATTCCCAAGCCCCAAGTATGCAAAAGCAGCACTATATTCAGAGTTAATTGTTTTTGAAAATTCAATGGATTTTTTTAAAAACCTTTCTGCAAGCTGGAATTGTTTTTTGTAAATATAAATTACACCAATATTGCTGCATACAAGACAAATACCATGATTGTCTCCCATTTCCTTTGATATATTATATTTTTTCATAAAACAATCCAATGCCAATGACAATTTCCCCTGATTATAATACACAAGTCCCAAATTGTTTGCATTAGATCCAATACCTCTCTTATCTGCAAGCTCTTTTAAAAGAATTTTCCCCTGCTTGAAATATTCCAATGCTTTATCCAATTCCCCTTTTCTTCCATATACACAGCCAATATTACCCAATATTGATACTATTCTATATTTAAAACCAACTGCTTTTTGATTTTTAAGAGATTCCTGCAAATATTCCAACCCTTTATCAATATCTCCTTGTGCAAGCATCATTGTTCCCATGTTTTCAAGTATATTTCCTATTCTATTCTTGTCATCCAGTTTCTTGGCTATCAATAGATCCTTTTCATAATACTTCTTTGCTAAAGCAAAATCATCGGAGTATTGAAGAGCCAAAGCATAGTTTGTAATCATACGGTTATACTTTTTCATATTATTTGATGCTTTATATATATTCATCGCTTCTCTATAACATTGCTTTGTTTTTGAATAATCGCCTTTGTACCAGTAAATGGATCCCATTATTTTCATTGCTTCAGCATAGATCATTGGTTTATTTTTCTTATCAATCAGTTTAATGATTTTACTAAGTGTTTTTAGAATTTCATCATAATTCTTTTTTGAATATATTTGGAATCTTATCAAATCAATCATAGAGTAAATAAGTAGACTATGTCTTTTATGAAAATGATCCTTACAAAATTTGATCGCTTTTTGATAATCTGACTTAGCATTTATAATATTTCCAATAATAGAATATATATCCGCCCTTTTGCGTAAGGATTGAATATATAATTGTTCTTTTTTTTCTTGCCTACTATTATCTATTTTATTATGTGATTTATAATTTCTATTTTTGGATTTCATAACATTTCACCTCTTTTGATGAAAATAATTAATATTAATTATACAATAGATGTGAAATATTGTAAAGATGAAGGGAACAATATCATAGTTCCCTTCAGAGTTTTCTAAATATTTTTCAGATCCTGAAATTGGAAACGAACTTGAAGAAGAACAATGTTTCCTTGCTCAAATCCCTTATCTGGTTTTCATTGCTAATCTGATATCTTGCTCCAACATAGATAACATTGTTTACTGATGGTTTATACTCTAAAATTCCGAATAGTCTATCATCAGTTTGATGTACCGAAAGATTGTTTTCATAATCATTAATAAATGATGCTGTATCATAATACATTTCTTTAAATTTTACTTCAGTATGCTCTGCAATAAATTTGATTGAAAAAATACTTGAAGGACTAAATGTAATACCAATATCTGCCGTATATGATGTCCACTGTTCCTCTAATTTTTCAATATCCGATGGTTTTAATGCCTGAACATCAGGATCAGTACTATGATTATTTAGAAACACACCTGCATTAATACTTAATGTAGGAAGAGGAGTACAATATATATTGGCTACAATATATTTGTGTTGACCAATGCACGAATAATTATAATCAATATTGTAACCATAAAGCATAGCAATACTATAACTTAAAATATTATTTATACGCGAATCAATGAACATTTGAATATTCTGATAATTGAGAAATACATTATCATAAAAGTTCCTATTGTAATTAAAAGATATTTGAGCAAATGCTTTTTTAAGCATAAATAATCTTAATTGTGTTGAAGAAAATCCTTCAATTGAATCCCTTGTTTCAGTAATAAATCTCCATGTATTATTCCATTGTGAATTAGCTCCGAAATTCTCAGTCAATTCTATTTTCTGAATATAATCATTGGAAAATCTCCATATACGAGAAACATAGCCGCCTGCATACTGATTATCCTTATATGTAATATAACCTAGATCATTGAAAAACTGCGGGCTAATACCTGCTGTATGTAATACTGCAATCCACTCATTAGTAATATATCTAATATTCATATCATGATAGTATCCATATTTATCATTAATTATTGAATCGGTATATGAAACACCTCCATTAATATCAACAGTAATATTTGCCGGAAGATCAAACATAGCTTCAGCAGAAAGAACTGAATTATTATAATCATATTCTAAATCTCTTCTTACTGTGAAAAGAGCACCAACATAATGATCCGAAATTTTTCTTCTATATTTCATCACAGATGCTAATGCATCATTATTGCCAATATTACTATCTGCCTGATCATAGGCAAAAATAATACCTGCTTGATTATTGGGATCCTTTATGGTGTATCTTCCTGCAATATATGGATTAATAATTGCTCTGGAATAGTATAATGAATTATCTGTTTGGAAGACCCCCCTTTCCTCTGTGAAAAAGGGTCTGTATTCACTATAGTATAATGCATATTCCGAATTGAAATCAATTCTCAATGGATCACCTTCTAATTGACTAAAATCCGGATTAAATGCAAAATTCATTACAGAGGTACTACCCAATGGAACTCGTGCATCAAATCCTGCACTGGAATAAGTATTGTCATTCAAAATAGCACCATAGGTTCCATAAGGCATTATATCAATAGATTCACGCTTATTTTCAACATCTGTTAAGACAATAGGATGTAAAGCATCCAATTCTCCCTGAGAAGACATATCTTCAATATCAAAATAGGATAATTCCATATTACCGCTTTCAATTCTCCTAAAAAAGTTGATATTCATATTTAATGTATCACCTTGCTGACGCCTGAAATTATCAAAAGGAAGAGCCAGTTCTACTATATATCCATAATCAGTAATTAATGTCTTAAAATCACATCTGCAATTCCATGTCATATCCATATATAATGAACCATTAGTCATTGTTTTTCTAAAATCGGTAATAACATCGGGAAGAGCCAACATAATAAAATACTCCTCCTGTTTATTACCCATTGGGTCAAGTATTAATGCAACCATATCCTGGGCTCCAATGTTATCCCTTAATGCATTTTTCTGAATAATTGTTGATGTATCCTGAAATGCATTAAATAAAACATACATATTCTCTTTATCATGCCCAATATAGATATGCATTGAATCACTGGGTTCATTCCCAAGAATAGGAACAATCTCAAAATATAGATCCTTGTATATAAATGCATCCGACCACTCATCTACATCCATTACACCATTAATAACAGGTGCATCAATTGTTGGTATTGTTACCGGATTGATCATTGACATAAATAGAGAACCTAAAAGAATAACAGTAAAATTCATTCTACCTCCGTAATTTTATTTATAATACGAAAAAAGTAATGATTTGTAAACACCTAATCTCTATTTAATATCAATTTTTTATACCTATTTATAATTATTAAATTCCTAAGCTAATACATTTTGTATAATTTACATAAATCTATATATATGATATACAGTCGGGGGTTGACAATTTGACATTTTTTCAGTGCCTGATGTGCCTTTATTGTATACTTCAATGTAATATTTGTCAATATGTAGTGTATTTTTTATTCTTCAATGGAAAAAAAGTGAATTTTTACTAAAAATACTGTCAAATTGTCAACCCCCGACCTATAGTTTAGATATTTATCCCTTTTAATATAATATCTTTCTCATTGACACCAATATCATTTGCAATAACCCAACATTTTGCAATTAATAGGAAAAATATGAGCTGTTTTTCATTAGAAAGTGCTTCATAATTTCCTTGACCCTTAGCTATTACAAATGTTGATTTTTTATAAATTCCCATGAATTGATCATTGCATGTTTTTAGCAAATTTCCAGGAGCACTTGTTCCCGATGACAATATAGTTGCAACCTTATCAATCCCTGCTTGAATAGCATCATCATATATTGCATCATTTATAACAGGCGTCTCTCTAACTACATATATCACAGGTTTTTCCATTTCCTCAATTAAAACTTTGTCAAAAACTGTTTCTCCGGCATTATCGCCAATATATAAAATTTCATCGGTTTTATTTAAATGATTCTTGAATTTATCATAATCAAATATTGCAAAATCCTTTTTGAGTACATTGTGTATTACTTCCTCAATATTGAAGTGATTATGCACACCAAAATCTATTATATTCCCGGCAATCGAAATTCTTATTGCTGTAAGAAGTTTATCATCTGAATTATTAACTGTACTTTTTAAATAGGGGTACAGAGCTAAAGCTTGTTGAGTGCTTTCATTCTTAATTTTTTTGTATGGATCAATTACTCCAGTGATTTCTCTCACTTTTTCATATATAAGCATTCCTGTTTCTGGCGGAGTATTTTCAAGAGGTATATCTTTTATTATTAATCCTATTTCATCTAATATCTTTTTCAATTTTTTTTCATCTCTTGTTGCTATTCGTCCTGCACGAAGTGCCTGACTAAAAAAACAAGAAATACAATCAAGATATGTCTTCATTTTAATCCCCTTGCTTTATTATTTTATACTATAGTATTTACTATTCATTTTTTTAATGATAACACTTTTTGGCAATTTATAAAATATAGTAATCTTATATATAATATAAGAGTAATTTTTGATTTATTCAAATCACAATTCATTTATTATGGAGAATATTGGTATTCTTAGGATTTCACCTTTAATTTTGTAATCAATAATCAAGTTATCTCCAATTTTAGATTGTATTTTAATTATCCTATCTGTTTTTTATAACTATGTCAACAAAATATTAATTTATACTATTA
>JAUVJU010000018.1 GCA_030592285.1 Caldifarciminota bacterium | reverse complement strand
CAGATCTCTTTGGGTCAACAATCTGAAAATAAATAACTGAATCAATGGACATTGTTACATTGTCTTTGGTAATTACAGGCTGAGGGGGGAAATCCAATACCTGTTCTCTAAGATCAATTCTTTGAAAAATTCTTCTATGCAATGTAATAGGTCTTATAGAATCAATAATGGGTATAATGATATGGATTCCACTATCAAGTGTTTTATTATATTTACCTAATCTTTCAACAATCACATTCTGTGCCTGTTTTACAATTACAATACCCTTTATTGCAAAAACCAAAACAAGAATTATTAGTACTATTAGAAGAAAAATCATAGATTCCTCCTTTTGTATACTGTTTTACCATTTTTAACTGTCATAATTACTTCTATTTCCTTTTCGCTGATCTTTTCAATTGATTCAGATAATACTACATAATCAGCAAATGCATTTTCTGCTAATTCACCTTTTTTCTTTATATTCATTATATCGCAACTTCCCTTAGTGTAAAGTTCCATTGCTCTTAGAGGACTTAATCTTTGATCATCAAATTCTGCATTAACTGTTGATCTTATCCCATATAATGGAGAAACAGGCATATTGTCCGAACCAAACCCCATCTTTATTCCCATTTTATCAATATATGAACAGACATTATTGAATTTGTAATCCGCATCACTTAATCGTCTTTCATACATTTGCCCCTTCATTCCCCAATTGCCAATAAAATTCGGCTGCATTGATAGATAAATATTTTTTTCTTTTATAGATTCAAGCACCTCTTTTGAAGCGATTTCACAATGTTCAATTCTATGTCCCTCAGTTAAAATATCCGTTGCAAGAGAAATTGCTCTATTTCCTATTGCATGTGCAGCAATCTTTAAATCAAATTTTTCTGCAAATGAAAGTAACTCTTTTAATTCATTTTCACTTACCAATAAATCACCAATATTATTTGAGTTTTTGAATGGTTTATCCATTGCAGCAGTATAACTGCCAATTGCACCATCTAAAAATATTTTTATTCCTGTGATTGATTCTCTGATCTTTTCGTCTTTCTCTATACTATTAATTGAATCCATAGGAAAATAACTAATAACATCAATATCAAGAATTCCCTTTCTTAAAAATACAACTGTTTCTTCAGTGCTCATATCACCAATAGATGTAATGCCATACGAAAATAATTCATTTTGGGCTTTTAATAGTCCCTGCTTTTTTATTTCATCTGATGTATCAAAAACCCTATTTAAATGAAGAATAATACCCTCTTTGAGAATCCCATCTTCAATCTTTGTTTTACCAAAATATGGACTTTTTCTTAGAATGTTTTCAGCAGCAGTATTTACTATAGCTATATGTCCGCATACTCGCCGCACAATCAAAGGAATTGATGAACAAATTTTATCTAATACTTTTTTTTCCGGCAAGTTGATATTATTAAAAGTTGATTCATCAAAACCCTCAGCAATAATGAATGTTCTATCAGAATGCTTTTTAATAAACTCATCTATTCTCTGATATATTTCATCTCTACTAATTGCTCCTCTTAGATCACATCTAAGAAGAGATAATCCATATTGCATTAAATGTATATGTGAATCAATAAAACCAGGATAAATAAATCTATCTGATAAATCCTCAATATCCCCTTTACAAGATGGCTGCTCATTACCAATATAGGTAATTACACCATTATCAATCATTATATATTTTACATATTTTCCATGACTATATATATTTGATTTTACAATATTCATGCTGTAATATTAAGAAATGGCTTCAATATTTCGGCTCTGTTTTTATGACTCAATTTTTCAAGTGCCTTTGCCTCAATTTGTCTTACCCTTTCCCTTGTTACATCAAGGATTTCTCCAACCTCTTCAAGTGTTCTCGGATAACCATCCTGCAGCCCAAATCTGAGTTTTAATACGGTTTGCTGCCTTGGGGTTAAATCCTGTAAAACCAATCCAAGCCGCTCTTTCAGCATTGAATGCATAGCATGATACTGAGGTGATTTCTGTTCTACATCCTCAATAAAATCACAGAATATTGATTCATCACTATCTCCAATTGGCTTATCAAGAGATATTGTCTCCTGTGCAATTTTATAAACACTCTTAATTTTATCAACAGGCATACTCAATTTTTCAGAGATTTCCCTTTCTGTTGGTTCTCTTCCAAATTCCTGCATTAATATACGAGTTGCTTTAACAACCTTATGCATTACTTCAATCATATGTACAGGTACCCTAATTGTTCGTGCCTGATCAGCAATTGCCCTTGTTATTGATTGTCTTATCCACCATGTTGCATATGTTGAAAATTTGTATCCCTTTTTATAATCAAATTTCTCAACTGCCTTCATTAATCCTGCATTGCCCTCCTGAATCAAATCCATGAACTCTAATCCCCTATTTGTATATCTTTTTGCAATTGATATTACAAGCCGCACATTTGATTTTATCATTGTTTGTTTTGCATTACTAAGTTCAATTTCATATTTTCTTACATTTCTTGTTAGATCAATAAAATCCAAATGTGTTATTCTTACTGTATTTTCCAGTGATTGAATGTTTTCATCAATAATACAAATTTCTCTTAGAATATCATTAAAATCATTTCTTGTGAATCCATGTTTTCTAAATTTTGCATTTACAATTCCATTTTTTCTGGATTCCTTAATAATTTCATCCAAAGGATGTTTAAATCTGTTTGCTATAAGTTCTCTTTTTTGAATTTCCTGCCTAACATCCCTTTCAACAGAATTATAATATTTTATTATACTTTCAATCATTAATGGATTTATCTGCATTAAAGCAATTTTATCAACAAGTTTATAAAAACATAATTTAACCTTTTTTCCCATTTTTGTTTTATCAGTCTTTTTTAAGCGGGAATAGCCCTTCATATATTCACCGATTTTTTTTTCATATTTTTCCATTCCGGCAAATAATGATTTTAATCGTTTCACTTTCTTTTTATGAGAAAGTTCATTACTTATTTCAGGATCTTCAATATGAAAATAATGATCAATAGATTCATCAAATTCCATTACACGGGTATAATAATTCTCCACAAATTCCATTGTTTTTGGAATACTTAATAAATTTTCTAAAATCCTTCTGCTGCTTTCCTCTATTGTCTGGCTAATAGATACTTCACTTTCTTTTGTCAATAATTTTATGGATTTCATTTCCTGTAAATACATTCTTACAGGATCATCATACTTACTACTTCTAATTTTTGGCTTTTTCCGTTTTTTCACTTCAATCTTTTCCGGCAATTCCTTATCCACCAAAACCACACCAAGCGTCTGAATCCTTGTAATAAGATTATCTATTGTTTCAACTTCAAATTTTCCTGATAGCAATTCATTGAGTTTCTGATAGGATAATTCCCCATTTTCATTTACATGATTAAGAATTATGTTGACATCAATTTTGCAACTATTCTTATCTGTCATACTCAATTCCTCCTCTCTTTAACTTTTTTCTAAGGAGTATATTCATTTGATCAAGTCGTTTTCTTTCTTCATCATCTTTAATGTGTTTTTTCTTTGATTCATTTTCTTCAATTTTTCTCACAATTCCATCTCTCTTTATTAATTCAATAACTTTCCTTGCCTTTTTAATATCCGGTTCTTTATTTTCATAATAAAATATTCTTTCAATGATTTTTTCATCTAAATTGTTAATAATAACATTTTTACTTGAATTGTCAACTATCTTATCAGTATTTTCCAAATTATTACAGATCTGAATAAAAGTATTCTTTGTTTTGATATCATAATATTCTGCATCATCTATTCCCTCACAACACTCTGTTGCCAAATCATTATTTGAAAGCATTAAAGATATTAGTTCAGTATATAGAATATTCGTCTTTTCTACAATAACAATTTTCTTTTTCTTCTCACGGGATTTAAGTGATGCATTCTCCTCCCAAAAAGCTGATTTATTAATATCAAGATTCTTAGATGCAATATTGATATACACATTCTTCAAGGCATTATTGGTTACTAATCTTATTGCATTTGATATAAATGTAATAATGTGTTTTTTTCTAATAATCTCATCATCCATATTCCTTGACTCATACCTTTTAGCAAATTCAATGAAATCAACTGAATGTTTCTTAATATATTCAAGATCAATATTGGATTCCTTTTCTACAATCTCATCAGGATCCTTGTATTTCTCATATATAAAAACATCAACAGCAATATTTTCTTTTAGTAATATAGGTATAGAACGGAGTGCTGCACTAATTCCGGCATCATCAGCATCATACATTAAAATCACTTTTTCAGCCATTCTTGAAATAAGATTTGCCTGCATAGAAGAGCATGCGGTGCCTAATTGTGCTACAGCATTATCTACGCCTGCTTTATATAGTGATATAAAATCCATATATCCCTCAGTTATCACAGCAATGCTTTTCTGTCTTACAACCTTTTTAGACATATTTAATCCATAAAGATAATATCCTTTTTTAAAAACCGTATTTTCTGATGAATTTATATATTTTGGACCTTCACCTTCAAATATTCTTCCACCGAACCCAATTGTCTTTCCCGAATGATTTGATATTGGGAACATTATCCTATTATAGAATCTATCCCTATAACCATTACCCGATTTCATTATCAGCCCTGCTTTTTCAAATTCACTAAAATTTAGTTTTTTACTTGTTATATGCTTTGTTAAAGCATTTCCATATTTAGCAAAACCCAATTTGAATAGATTAATATGTTTCTTTTCCAAACCTCTTTTTATAAGATAATCATAAGCAGGTTTTGAATATTTTAATTCATTATTGTAGAATAAAGCAGCGGTTTCATTTGCTCTTATGATCTCTGCTGAATCACCTTTTTGAAAATGTCCCTTATACTGAGTTATATCAATACCTGATTTTTCTGCTAATAGTTCCAATGATTCCATAAAACTAATATGCTCAATTTCCTCAATAAATTTTATTATATCGCCGCTTGCCTTGCATCCAAAGCAATGGTAAAATGCTTTATCAGGTGAAACAATAAATGAAGGTGTTTTTTCATCATGAAAAGGACATAATCCTTTAAAGTTTTTGCCTGTTTTTTTAAGTTCTACATATTCACCAATAATATTTTCTATAGGATTCTGCGATTTGATTCTAAAAATAAGATCTTCAAAACCTGGCATTTATATCACCTTTTCTTTAATTTAGTAAATTAAAGGATATTTAATCATGATTAATACTATTTTTTCCCTATCTGTTTATCAAGAACATTATTAAGAACATCATCCGGAGCCTTATTCTCCTTTCTTGGTATATACATTATTGTAAATTTATTGAATTGTCTTTTAATGATCATTACTTTCTCATACAGTGGTTTCATATTTTCATGTTTAACCCTATTAGTGCCATTTATTTGATTTACCATTAATTGACTATCTGAAAATACGGTAATATCAATATCATTAATATCCAATTCATTCTCAATATATTCAAGTGCCTTTATCAAACCATAATATTCCGCTTGATTATTTGTCATAATTCCAAGATAAAAACCCTTTTCAATAAGTTTATCTCCAGTATTCATTGAAAAGGCACATGCCGAATGACCAGGATTCCCTCTGCTTCCTCCATCTGTATTAACTACTATTTTCATCCTTGCTCCATAATAGAATTCTACCGCAATTTATGCAGTAATTTATCTTTTCCATCATCCGAACATTCTGTACAAGTTGCTGTGGAATCTCAGAAAAGCATCCCGAACAAAGGGCTGAATTAATTAGGGATATTGCTATACCTCTCCTCTTGATGTAAATGCGTTCATACTTCTTCTTAATATCTTCCGGTAAATGATTTACTAATGATTCCCTTTCTGATTTCAAGTCCACTATTTTATTTTCATCATCTTCAAGTTCTTTGTTGAATTTCTCTAATTCCTGCCTTAAACCCTTTGCCGATGATTCATTTTCAACATACTTCTTTAGATCAATTTCAATTTCCTCTATTCTTCTATTGTTCTTTATTATTGTTTCACTTCCATTCTTTAATTCCTCTTCCATCTTATCTATACTATTTAGCACCATCATATACTCTTCATTGGATTTAACATTGGCAAGATAGTCCTTGTCTGAATCAATCTCTTTCTTATATTCATCCTTTTTGGCATTAAATTCCTTCATTTCATTAATAAGCGTTTCCTTTTCCTCTCTTAATACATTGGCATGTTTGGTCATTTCATCATACTTTACTTGCACTACTTTCCTATCTTCCGGCAGATTCCCCATATGCCTTTTGATCTCAAAGATCTTCTTGTCCATTTCATATAATTCATACAATTTCTGCATTACTTCATTCATTTATCCTCCATAAAAAAAAGTGTACTTCTCAGCACACTTCTATATATTTTTGTTCTATTTGTTTTTAATGATATTCGTTTCAAATACATTCTCCTCTTGGTGGGCGAAACAGGAATTGAACCTGTGACCTCCGGTATGTGAGACCGGCACTCTAACCAACTGAGCTACTCGCCCTAGTTTTATATAAGTTTATTATTATATATAATAATTGGTTTCTGTCAATGATAAATGTTAAATTTTTATAATTCTTGCTAGGTAGTAATATTTAAATTATATTTCTATTGACTTATCATATATTATGTAATATATATTAAGTATGGAATTAATCGGTATTAATGGTGCCGGCGGCAGAATGGGCAAACTTATAGCCCTTTCTATTCTCCAACAGGACGATATGGCTGTTACGGAGGCATTTGAATATATTGAATCATTATGCTTAAATGCCGATTTGGGGCTTGTGATGGGTATTGATAAATGGAAAATACCAATTCATACAATTAATAATCGCTCAAAATACAAAATGAATACAATTATTGATTTCTCTTCCCCAAAGGGATTTAGAAAGATACTCAAATATGCTTATACAAATAAAATAAAATTTATTTCAGGCACAACGGGTTTAAAACCATTAGATATAAAACTTATGAATGAATATTCTAAAAAAATCCCAATTGTATATTCAACTAATATGTCAACAGGTATAAATACAATGCTTAATATATTAGCCAGCATAAAGAATATATTAAATGATTTTAGTAGAGATATTGAGATTATTGAGTATCATCATAAACTTAAAAAGGATGCACCAAGCGGTACTGCAATTACATTAGCAAATAAAATTGCAAATATCAGCAAAAGGCATATCAAGAAATCAGGAATATCTGAATTCCCAAGGGATAATAGTGTGAGAATACATGCAATAAGAGCAGGTAATTATAGCGGCATTCATAATATTATCATATCCAATGATTGTGAAACAATTGAATTAAAACATACTGCACATTCAAGACAGGCATTTTCTGACGGAGTAATAAAGGCAATAAGATTTATTAAGAATAAGAAAAAGGGATTATTTGAAATGACCGATGTTCTTAAAGGTGAATTATGAAATTATCCTCCCGCATAGACAAAATTCCTCCATATATATTTAATGAAATTGATATATTGAAATCAAAATTGCATAATCCCGTTGATTTTGGTATAGGTGACCCTGATCTGTCAACACCTGACTTTATTGTTAATGAAGCAATTAAAAAAATTAAAGATCCAAAGAATCATAGTTATCCATCATATTCAGGTATGTTTCAATTAAGAGAGGCAATCTCCAAATATTTTTATAAAAGATTTGGTGTAAAACTAAATCCTGATAAGGAGATTATTGTGCTCATTGGTTCAAAGGAAGGCATAGCTCATTCACTGCAATCTCTTATAGATACAAATGACCGTGTACTTGTACCTGCAATTTCTTATCCCATCTATAGGGTTCAAACATCTTTATGGGGTGGTAAGATTGATGAATTTGACATTGGATTTGAGAATCAATTTATTCCATCCATTTCCGATATTGAAAAAAAAATAAATAAAAAAACCAAAATACTATTTCTCAATTATCCCAATAACCCAACAGGAGCAATAGTGCCATTATCATTTTATAAAAAATGTGTTGATCTGGCAAAGAAACATGATCTTATCATTATTAATGATGCTGTATATACGGATATTCATCATAATAAAACATTGCCTCCTTCACTGCTTCAGGCAGATAAGAAAAAACAATTATCTCTTGAATTCCATTCTTTTTCCAAAACATTTAATATGACCGGCTGGAGAATCGGATTTGCAGTTGGTAATCGCACCCTTATTGATGGATTAAAAAAAATCAAAATGAATACTGATTCGGGTGTTTTTAATGCAATACAATTTGCAGCAATAAAGGCATTGAAAAATAGTGATAAACATATACAGACATTAAACAGCAGAATCAGTGCAAGGATTGATCTACTTAGCAATGCATTATATGATATGGGGTTTGAATTTAATAAACCACAAGCAACATTCTATATATTTGCAAAAACAAAAAACAGTATGAGATCAATGGAATTCTCAAAACATCTTATGAATAAAGCAGGGATCATCACTGCACCGGGCATTGGCTTTGGTAAAAAGGGAGATTCATATATCAGATTTTCTGTTACATTACCTGAAAAGGAAATTGAAAGAGGAATTAAAAAAATGTATAAGGCAGGGATCTGATGGCATTAATAGTAAAAAAATTCGGAGGTACATCCCTTGCAACCTCTTCTCATATAACCCATCTTGCAAAGCAAATAAGAAAGGATGTTGATAATGGCGATAGTATTGTTGTTATTGTATCGGCAATGAGTTCCACAACCGATAATTTATTAACAATGGCTTCAAAAATATGTGATAATCCAGAAACCCGTGAACTTGATATGCTTTTAACAACAGGCGAAAGGATATCAATGTCACTTTTTTCCATGGCTCTTAATTCATTCAATATTAAATCATGTTCATTTACAGGATCTCAGGTGGGTATTATTACAGATGACAATCATAATAATGCTCGCATTATTGAAATCCGCGGAAATAGATTAAAAGATACAATCAAAAATGGTATTGTTCCTGTTATTGCCGGTTTTCAGGGAATTTCAGAAAAAAAGGAAATTACAACCCTTGGACGCGGCGGCTCGGATACAACTGCAGTTGCTATTGCTGCATTTTTAGAGGCAGATGAATGTGAGATATATACTGATGTTAACAGTGTACTTACTGCCGACCCTCGTATTGTACCAAATGCAAAGAACATTAAGGAGATCTCATATAATGAGATGCTTGAAATGGCATCACTTGGCTCTGCCGTTCTTCATCCACGTGCAGTAGCATTAGCCAAGAAATTCAATATTAAACTTAGAGTAAAATCATCTTTTAATGAAGGAGAAGGTACTATGATATCAGATGATAGTTCAATGGAAGGTCTTATTGTTAGAGGCATTTCCCACAAAGAGGATCTAACAGCAATTTCATTAAAAACAAAAAATGATATAAATACCTTACTTAATGAAATGTATAAGAATAATATTAAGATCAAATTTTTTATAAATAAGGATCATGATTCAATTACATTTATTATTGATAGTGATAAGATCAATAAGGCACTTACTGCACTTGAGAAAATCACTGAATCAGTAAAAGTTAATAATGATATTGCTGCAATTTCCATTATTGGTATTGGTCTAAATAATAATTTGGATATCAATAAAAAAATTCTTGAGATTACAGATAAATATGCAAAAGAAATTGAAGCAATATTCTTTAATGAATTTTCTTTAACAATAATTTCCGGAAAATCAATTATGAATAAATTAATTACGAAATTTTCTGAAACATTTGATTTGGGGTAAAATGGTTAATATTGCTGTAATTGGTGCAACTGGTCTTGTAGGACGCACATTTCTTAAGCTTATTGAGGAAAGAAATTTTCCATTCAAGGATCTGTGTCTGATTGCATCTCCTGAAAGTAAGAATACAATTCTCACAGTAAATAGAAAGGAATATAGGACTGTTCAATTTGATGAAAAACTTTTTGATGATATTGATATTGCATTTTTCTCAGCAGGCAGTGATAATAATAGTAAATTTGTTCCCCTTGCTGCATCTAAAGGTACTGTATGCATTGACAATTCTTCCGCTTTCAGAATGGATGGTAATATTCCTCTTATTGTTCCTGAGGTTAATATTCACTCTTTATCAAAATATGATAAGATCATTTCAAATCCCAATTGTTCTACTATTCAACTTGTTATTGTGTTAAATGCAATTAGAGATATCTATAGTATTAAAAGGATAAATGTAGTATCATTTCAGGCAATTTCAGGGGCAGGTAAAAAAATGCTGAAGATCCTTGAAAAACAGAGAAATGGTATTGATACATTTAATGAACCCATGTTCTTTAATAATATTATTCAGCATATTGGTAAAATGGATTCATTTGGATATTGCGATGAAGAATTAAAGATCATTAATGAAACCAGAAAGATATTAAATACAAATGAATTTGATATTTCTGCAACAACAATGAGGGTGCCTGTTGAAAATGTACATACCGAAGCAGTTACTATTGAATTCAATAATAAAGTAGAAGTAGAAAAAATCAAACAGGTATTGAAAAAACATAAGAAAAGCATTAAATTAGTAGAAGAGACCAATAATATTAAGGTCTTTAATAATAATGATGTTTATATAAGTAGATTAAGATATGATAAATTTAACAATAAAATCATTCACATGATTATAACTGCCGATAATCTGAGGATCGGTGCTGCACTTAATGGAATTAAAATCGCGGAGGCACTTATATTATGAAAAAAAATATTTTACTGATTCTACTAATTTTAGCACTTAGTTTATCAGCAATCAATCTTTCAGATATTACATTTTCTGTTGCCTCAGAGATTGATTCCAATTTGAATATTATTGAAACAATTGATATATTAATACCAATAAATTCATTGATATTCAAGAAAGAAGATAATAAGTTTACATCTCTTCTAAAGATTCAATATTCATTTTCCGATAAGAGAAATCAGCCAATTAGATCAGTTTTCATTGATACATCACTAACACTTTATGATTATAGTAAAACAATAAGTGATAGTGTATTCAATATTACTAAATCATTTGATACCGATAGTAATTATGCCGCCATGAAAATTGCTGTTTATGATGTGCAAAGTTCCAATTCAATTTCATTTGAATCAGATATAATTATGCCTTATTCAAAAGAAAACAAATCATATATTAAGAAAATTAAATCAATTGAAGATAATAAATGGCACTTTCTCAATGCTGATTCCATTGCTTTTTCTGTGGATTATTCCCTTATCAATAAAGAAAAACATCAAATTTATGTAAAAATATTTAATCAAAGTAAAAGTTTCTATTCAAAAACATTTGATCTGAAGAACAATAAATCCGATACATTTAATGTTTCTACAAATATTGATGTTGGTAAATATACATTAACAGTTACATTACTTGAGAATAAAAAGAAAATATCTTCTGTTTCAACTGATTTCTATATTGATTTTTCATTTATGCATTCTAACAGAGAGTATAATGATATTCTTAATGCTCTTTCTTATTTTGCAGTAGGAACTCAGATTAATATTCTAAGAAATGCAAAACCCGAAGAAAGAGAAAATTTATGGAGTGATTTTTGGAACAAAGCAGAAGAAAATCCTGTATTAAGTGGACATATTAGTTATCATAATTTTCTTAGCAGATACCAATATGCAAATAGATACTATTCAAATTATTCAAAAAAGGGATATAAAACGGATTTTGGCAGAATTTATATTATATATGGAAAACCCGATGAAATTGAGGAACATCCTTTTGATCTTGATAGTAAGCCATTTGTTATCTGGTATTATTACTCATTAGGATATAATTTTAGATTTGTTGATGTCTTTGGCTATGGTGAATATAAATTAATTAATTATTACGAACAATTGAGGTAATAAATGAAAATAATTTATTTTTTCTTAATACTATTTATTTCTTTCATCCTCTTTGCAGATGATTTTTCAACGGATTGTGTTGCATTTGATGCTGGAAAAGGAATATGGGATGTATTATGCAATATTGATATTCCTGCAAAGAATATTGCTTATATGGAAATAGAAGGAAAATTAACAGGGATCATTGAAATCAATATTATTGTTAAGAATATTAACACAGATAAAATTGCAAGCACAAACTGGGAATCAAGGTCTATTATTTCGAAAATGGAAGAGATCAATCAAAAGCTTTCTTTAATTGATAATGCTTCTTTTATTCTTTCTCCCGGAGAATATGAATTTATATATATTATTGAAGATAAACAATCAAATAGTAAAATGTCAAAAAAGGATACAATGATTCTTGATAATATTGAAGAAATACCTTTTATGTCAGATATTCTTTTGGGTCTTTCGGTAAAGATTGATAGTACAAACAGTAAATTTGCAAGAAATGGATACACTATTATTCCAAGACCATCTCATCACACAACAAATCTTAATCCATTTCTCATAATATATGCAGAATTTTACAATTTTGCCGAAGGAAAGGACTATGCAATAGATTATTTTATTACTAATGATAATGGAGATACAATCATGAATCTTGCAGGCAAAAGGGATATTACTGTTGGAGATGCTTTTTTTAATATTGGAGGTGTAAATACAATTGGACTAAAAGACGGTACATACAATTTAATTGTTTCTATTACAGTGGATAACCTTATATTAAGTAAAAAGCAAAGAATATCTAAATCATCATTTCTTGCCAATATAATTACTTCAAAATATGATTTAACTGATAAGCAGCTTAAATATTATGGTATGATTGAATATATTGCATCTGAATCTCAATTGAAGCAGTATAATAAATTAAATAAGATCGGCAAACATAATTATCTTATAAAATTCTGGGAAAATAGAGATGTAAATCCTAATAATAATAAACTTGAAGCACTTGATAAACATATTAAAAATATTGAATTTGTTAATAAGAGATTCAGTTCCGGACTTCAGGAAGGTTATGAATCCGACAGAGGGAGAATTTATATTAAATATGGTTCACCTGATGAAGATATGACTGTTCCTTCAAGTTCAGGATATAAATCATTTGAAAATTGGATATATTATTCAGGCGGAGGCATTCAATTTGTTTTTGCAGATATTAAGGGCTTTGGCAAATATGAATTGGTCTACTCAAGCTTGATAGATGAACCAATTCCTGTCAATTGGCGTAATTATGTAGATTTGAATATAATTAGATTCCATAGGGATTAGAATGAAAACATATGATGTGATTGTTATTGGAAGCGGTATTGCCGGGCTTACATTTGCTTATAAAATGGCTCCTTATGCTAAAATTGCCATAATAACAAAAAAGAATGCCAGTGACTCCAATACAAATTATGCACAGGGTGGAATCGCTTCTGTTATGGGAGAAGATGATTCTTTTGAATCACATATTGAAGATACTATTAAAGCAGGAAAAGGTATTAATAATAATGAAGCAGTAAAGATCATGGTGGAAAGAGGACCAATATTAATTAATGAACTTTCAGAATTGGGAGCAAATTTTGAAAAAAATGAGCAAGGGATATTTAAATTGAGTAAAGAAGGTGGTCATCATCATAATAGAATTGTATTTGCAGGTGATTATACAGGTTATGAGATAGAAAAAACATTGATTAATACTATAAGTAAATATTTAAATATTGATGTGCTTACCAATAATTATGTATGTGATCTTATTGTTGATAATAATAATAACTGTCAGGGAGTTTTTGTACTTGATAATGAGTCCAAAGAAATTGAACCATTTTTCTCAAAATTTGTATTCATTGCTTCCGGTGGTATTGGACAAATTTATAAATACACTACCAATCCGGTAATTGCAACTGGAGATGGAATTGCAATTTCATATTTAGCGGGATCTAAGATAGCTAATATGGAATTTGTACAATTCCATCCCACTTCACTCTTTAATTCTGAAACTAATGGACATTCATTCCTGATATCAGAAGCAGTAAGAGGAGAAGGTGCATATTTAAAATTAAAAAATAACAGACAATTTATGCATAAATACCATCCAATGAAATCATTGGCACCAAGGGATATTGTTGCTCAGGCAATTGATGCAGAGCTCAAATTGTCAGGTGAGGACTATGTTCTTCTGGATCTATCTCATTATTCTGAAAAATCTTTTCTTAAACGATTCCCACGAATATATAATAAATGCAAAGAACTTGGTATTGATGTTCCTAAAGAACCAATTCCTGTTGTTCCTGCAGCACATTATATTTGCGGTGGTGTTTTAACCGATATTGATGCAAAAACATCAATAAATCATCTATATGCAGCTGGTGAGGTTACATGTACAGGTGTGCATGGAGCTAATAGACTTGCAAGCAATTCACTTTTAGAAGCAGTAGTGTTCGCCGAAAGAGCATTTTTAAGTATTAAATCCAAATTAAGTGAGGATATTGAAACAACAGTACCAGGCTTTTATAGTCAGCCAATACCAATTAATAATGATATTCAGGATTTAGTTGAAAATATCAGAAATGAGATAAAATCTACAATGTGGAAATATGTTGCAATTGTTAGAAATAATAAATCATTAATTAAAGCATCAAATAGAATAAATCGAATATGGGAGGACTTTCAGTCACTTGAAAAATATAATACTGAGGAATACTTTCAAACAAGGAATATGATAATTGTATCAAAAATTGTAATTGAATCCGCAATGACAAGAAAGGAATCTAGGGGGCTTCATTATATGCAGGATTTTCCAGATACAGATGATTCGCTATACAAGCGAAATACAATAATTCAAAAGGAGGTTTAAATGGATATTAAAATTACCGGAAAACATGTTGAAGTATCATCCGAAATTAAATCATTCATTGAAAAGGAATTTTCAAAACTTGAAAAATTTGAAAAAAATATTATGAATTCTAAAGTTATTGTATCACTAAATGACAAAAGGTATCATGTTGAAATGGTAATATCCGCTAAAAGACATACATTTACATCATCAGATGAATCATTTGAATTAATGACATCTCTTGATAATGCATTTAATAAATTAAAAAAGCAATTAATTAAATTTGAGAAAAAGATCCATGAGCACAATACCGGAAAATTCCAGTAATTTCATTACTGTTAATGAACTGATAAAAGATATGGCGGATGATTTCAATCTCCGTCTTATTGCAGGTAGAAAAGGTTTATCTAATAAAATAATTGCTGTTAATCCTCACAGACCCGGACTTGCAATGGCTGGATACACTAAATATTTCAGAAATAATACTGTTCAGATTTTAGGGCGAACAGAGGTTTCATATATTGAGTCCATTTCTCAAAAGAAACGATCCAAATTTATGAAAAATATGTTTGCTTTTGAAATGCCCTGTATTATCATTTCAAGACATATTGATCCTCCACGATTATTAAAAATTCTTTGTAATAAATATAATGTACCACTATTTACATCAGATGGACAAACAACACTACTAATTCATGGATTAACTGTTTATTTAAATAATCACCTTGCACCTGGAATAACATTACATGGTACTTTGGTTGATATATATGGAGTTGGTGTTCTTTTAACAGGGTTAAGCGGCATAGGCAAATCAGAGGCAGCATTAGACCTTATTGATAGAAGTCATCGTCTTGTCGCAGATGATGCTGTAAAGATATTCAAGCGAGGAGACCATCTTTTAATGGGAACAGGGATTGCTCCTGATTCATCTCTTCAACATCATATGGAAGTGAGAGGAGTTGGTATTCTTGATATTGCTAAGATGTATGGGATTAGAGGTGTTAGAGTACATAAAAGAGTAGAAATTGAAATCAATCTAATTAAGTGGAGTTCTGAGTTTGATGTTGATAGAACAGGAATTAAAGAAAAAACAACAGAAATTTTGGGAGTAGAAATTCCTTTTGTACAGGTTGCTCTTGTACCTGGTAAGAATATATCTGTTATTATTGAAGTAATTGCATTAAATTATGTTTTAAAACTTTCTGGCTATGATACAGCAAAAATATTTAATGCATCACTTATAAATCTAATGAAACAAAAAGCAAAAAAACTGGCACGCCTTGATGAGGATGAAGAATGATCTATGGTATATTCATTGGACATGGTGACTTTCCTTATGCCACTGTTAATGCGGTTTTCAGAATTATTGGAGAACAGAATAACTATTTTTGCTTAGGTGATTTTCAAGAAGACAATACTGCATTATATAAAAGGATCAACAAAATCATTTCTGATAATTTTGCTGAGCATTATTTCATCTTTGTTGATTTTTTTGGTTCTTCTTACTCAATCCCTGCACTTCAAATTTCCAATTCAAATGAAAATGTTACTCATTTCTTTGGATATAATATACCTATAATAATAGATTTTTTTATGCATAGGAACAAAAAATCACCTAATGAATTATTTAATAAACTCATTGAGATTGGGAAAAACTCTATAAGATCATGAAAACATTAAGAATTGATGAAAGATTAATTCATGGTCAGGTAATTATAGGATGGATTGAAAATCTTAAAATTAATAATTTATATTTACTTCATGATGGTCTTAATGAATTCATTTTGGATAATTATAGATCAATGCTTTCCAGTATTAACTTTACTACTATTAACTTATCTACAATCAAATCATTTAAAATGGAGAATAATTCACTTTTAGTGATTAGCAATCTTACAATGCTAAATAAATATATAGATGTTTTAGATATTATTAAACCGGACCTTATTAATCTTGGGGGAATAAGACACAGTGATGCAGATTACAAACCATTTGATTTTATTCAATTAACAAAAGAAGAGATTAATATCATTAATGAAATTGATAAAAATTATCAAATCAAGATTAATGCTCAGGAACTCCCATATTCAAGAGAATTTAACATTATTGAAATTATAAAAAATCATCAAAGTGATTGAAGAACCATTTTACTAACACTTTTCAAAGTTTCAAAAACACCTATTGCCTGAATAGCAACTGCCTCAGTATAGGGTATTCCCCAAGGATTTATTGCATCTTCAAGTTCAGTTATTGGTGAAATATTTGGTAAATCCCTTTTATTATATTGCATAACAGTTGGAATTTCTTCAATATTCAAATTGTGCTCTTCTAAATTCTCCATTAGATTATCTACACTTTCAATATTATCTTCAAATCGTTCTATTTGTGAATCAGCTACAAATACAATTCCATCTACTCCCTTTAAGATCAATTTTCTTGAAGCATTATAATAGATCTGCCCGGGAACAGTATATAATTGGAATCTTGTTTTAAAACCCTTCACAGAGCCAATATCCATTGGTAAAAAATCAAAAAATAGGGTTCTATCCATTTCAGTAGCAAGAGATATCATCTTCCCTTTTTGTTCAGGATTTATCTTATTATAAATAACTTTCAAATTGGTGGTTTTTCCACCAAGACCTGTACCATAATATACAATTTTAAAAGTAATTTCTCTTGATGCATAATTAATAACAGACAATTAGTCCTCCATTATGTTTATTATCCAAATAAATCATCCAATTCACTTTCTGCAGCCTTTTTAAAATCATCTGTAAATGTAGCTTTTGTTTGTTCATTAATCTTTGGGCTATTTAACTTATTAAATATGTTTCCAAATATTTTATTCATTTCAACTACAGTATTTTTCAATCTAACTCGCATTAATCCAAGGTTTGTTGATTTATTAAAGATAACTACAAGGATTATCCGAGATAGAATAATTGTTATATATATATTTTCTTTCTTACCCTGATGAAATATTTCTTTGAATTCCTCTTCTCCCAGTAAAACTGCCAATTGACTTGTTGCTGCGTAATCTGCCGCTGCAAGGGATGCAAAAGATAAAAGATCAATTTTGTCTGTATTTCCAACAGATGTGATCATTTGTCCTGCTTTATCAATCAGAAGAATTGCATTTGCATTTGTTGCAGACAATAACTTATTTAGGGAATTATTAATTTCCCAAAAATCCTGCTCAAATATACTGAGATTTTCGTAAGCCAATAAGTTCTCCGATTATTTCAATTTGTGCATTTTTCTTTATTTAATAATTCATTCCATTTTTCATTCAAATGCTTTCTTATTTTATCAATTAATTCCTTTTCATTTTTCAAATGCTTAAACCTATTTTGTACAAATAAGAATTCTTCAATATCTTTAGGTTTTTTGGGTTTGATATTTATTTTGTACTTTCCATTTTCATACTCATAAACAGGCCAATACAATGTTTCAACAGCAAGTTTTGCAATCTGAATTGACTGTGCTGGATCAGAACCCCATCCTAATGGACATGGAGATAATACATTAATAAATGCAGGTCCATTCAGTGCTAATGCTTTATTAATCTTATTGGATAAGTCTGACCAATTATGAGGTGTTGCCTGAGCAACATATTTCATATCATGGGCAATCATAATCTCAGTAAGATCTTTTCTCTGCTGCATCTTTCCCTTAATCTTACTTCCTGCCGGTGATGTTGTTGTATGAGCTCCAAATGGAGTTGCCGATGATCTTTGAATACCTGTATTCATATATGCACCATTATTATAGCATAGGTACAGCATATTGTGTCCTCTCTCAACAGCACCTGATAAAGATTGAAGTCCAATATCAAATGTTCCGCCATCTCCACCATAGGCAATAAATTTTATATCCTTCTTAATCTTTCCTTTCTTCTTTAATGCTCTATAAGCTGTTTCTATTCCACTTACAGTGGCAGCTGAATTTTCAAATGCATTATGAACAAAGTTTACATCCCAAGATGTATAGGGATATATTGTAGATACAACTTCCATACAGCCGGTAGCTGCTCCTACAACAGTGTTTTTGCCGGCATTAGCCATTAGCAATCTAAGAATTATTGTACCACCGCATCCTGCACATGCTCTATGTCCTGAGGTAAATAAATCTCCTGTTCTTGTTAATTCTTTTATAGTTGGCATATATCCTCCAAATTATTCTCTAATAGTGATATACTTTACAGCTTCTTCTTTTTTGCCTTTTTCAAAATATTCTGCAATATCTTTGAAAATGTCTTTAATATCATCATACGATATATCTCTTCCTCCTAAGCCATATATATAATTCCTTGCAGCAGGTTGTTTTTCATGTCCATAAAAAGCTGATGTGATCTCAGTGAAAAGAGGTCCTCCCATTGCTGATTGTGGATCACTTCTATCAAGAATTGCAATACCTTTTAAATTTTCCAGCATTTTAACAAGATCCTCTCCATAAAAAGGTCTAAATACCAATGGTTTAACAACTCCAACCTTCTTTCCTTCCTGTCTAAGTTTATCTGTTATATATTTTGCTGTTCCTGCTGTTGATCCAAGTGCAACAATAGCATATTCAGCATCCTCCATATTATATTCTTCAATCACTTTATAATTTTTATTCATTGTTTTATTGAATTCTTCAAGTAATATGGGCAGCTGTTTTTTTGCATCAATGATTGCCTGTATCTGTCCTCTTTTTATTTCCATAAAATAATCCTGAACTACAAGAGGTCCTATTGTTATGGGATTATCTACATCTAATGATGTATATGCAGGTTTCTTTTCACCAAGATAATCCTGAACTTTTTTATCCTCATACATATCAAGTCGGCTCATTGCATGTGAAATAATAAAACCATCTGATGTTACCATAGCAGGTAAAAGAACCTTTTCTGCTGCTTTCATTGCAAAAATCGTTAGATCATATGCTTCCTGAGCATCTTCAGATAATATCTGAATCCATCCTGCATCTCTTGAACCCATTGTATCTGAATGATCACAATGGATACTTATTGGAGCGGAAAGAGCTCTATTTACTCCACAAATCATTATTGGAAGTCGTAAGCCAGAAGCAATATATAGGATTTCATGCATAAGGGCAATCCCTTGTGATGAAGTGCTTGTCATTACCCTTGCACCTGTGGTTGCAGCACCTACACAGGCAGACATTGCACTATGCTCACTTTCAACCGCGATAAATTCAGTGTCAACCTTCCCATCGCTAACATAATTTGAAAATAATTGAACAATTTCAGTAGCAGGTGTTATTGGATATGCGGCAACAACATCCGGATTAATCTGTCTCATTGCTTCTGCCATTGCTTCATTTCCTGTTTTAGCTACAATTTTTATTGACATTATTACCTCCGTTATTTCTTTTCTTCTACCATTGTAATGGCTTTAAATGGACATTCAACAGCACATATACCGCAGCCCTTACAATAATCAAAATTAATGCCGGTCATCTTCTCATCCTTTACAGTAATGGCGGAATCAGGACAATATACCCAGCATATTAAACATTGCTTGCATTTATCCTCATTCCACACAGGTTTCTGTGAACGCCAGTCACCTGTTTTAAAATCTTTTGCTGATCCTGGTTTATTTATTATTGAGGCAATATCAATTTCTTTCCATGTTTTTTTACTCATTCTGAAACTACCTCCTTATAAGCCCTTTTAATTGAATTTAGATTGCCTTCAATTAATTCCGGCTTACTTTTGAATTTAATTCCAAGTTTTTCTTTAGTATCTTTAAGCATTTTATCAAAATCAAGAATTCCGGTTACTTTAACAAGAGCACCAAGCATTGGAGTATTTGGTTTATGTACCTTGAATTCTTCAATAGAAATCTTTGAAGCATTAATTGTAAATATTTTGATATCACTTTTAATTTTATACTTATCTCTAATATCCTTTGGTGTCTTTAAAGTATTGATAAGTATTATGCCATTATCAATCAGCCCACTTATAGTATCAACTGAATCCATAAGTGTTTGATCTAATACAACAACTACATCCGGGCTCTCAACTGCACAATGTACCGTAATGTTCTTGTCTGCTAATCTGTTAAATGATTGAACAGGAGCACCCATCCTTTCAGGACCATATTCAGGGAATGCCTGAATGTATTTACCTGTTGATAAAGCAGCATCAGCAAATAGTAGAGCAACTGTCTTTGCACCCTGACCACCTCTGCCATGCCATCTTATCTCATAAAAATCTTTCATTATACCTCCAAAATAAGTATTCAATTTAGATTTATATTTTAACATAACATTGATAAATCGTCAACTCTTATTTAATTTATTTTTATAAATTAAATATTAAATTTTAATATTTATAATTATATAATTTAATAGGGAGGGTTTTGAACCCTCCCTTACATTCTGTTTTATTCCTCAATCTCCCTTCTATTATCCAATGATTTACTTAGCGTATAATCATCAACATAATCAAAGTCACTGCCAAATGGTACCCCAAAAGCAATACGAGTGATCTTTATATTTATATCTTGTAATGTTTTTACTAAATATGTTGAGGTTGTTTCCCCTTCTGTTGTAGGAGATAATGCAATAATAATCTCTTTAATGTTTTCATTTTTAATTCTTGTTGGTATTTCCTTAATGTGCAAATTTTCAGGCATAATACCTGAAAGAGGATCTATTAATCCTCCTATTGAGTGATATTTCCCATTAAATTTTCTGCCCTTTTCAAATATCATAATATCTCTTGCACTTTCTACTATCATAAGAATATTTTTTCTTTTTGCGGAAGCACAGATATCACATGGATCCGTTTCAGTAAGTCCCCCACATTTGGAGCACATTTTAATACTTTCCATCACATCCTTTATGGAATGGGTTAAAGATTCTGCAATCTCTCTATTGGATGATAAAAGAAAATAAATTATTCTCTCCGCACTCTTTTCCCCAATTCCTGGAATCTTTTTTAATGCATTCTTTAAATTGTTTATTTTTTCCACTTACATACCCGGTAAATTCATTCCACCTGTTATTTTAGACATCTCCACTTTATTTTTCTCCTCTACCTGTTTTCTCACCTCATTTACAGCGGAAATAATCAGATCTTTAAGCATATCAGTATCATTGGATTCAATGATCTCTTTATCAATATCAATATTAAGTAATTCAAATGCTCCATTCATCTTAACTGTTATCATTCCTCCGCCTACTGATGCTTCTGTTTCTATATCTTTTAATTTTTCCTGCATTTCCAACATCTGCTTCTGCATCTTCTGTGCCTGTTTCATAAGTTTATTCATATTCATAGGTCCTCCTGTTATTCTATGATTTGACTATCAGTTTCTTTTAAAAGTTTATTAATAAGTGGATTATCCTCAAACGGGTTTGTCTTAAATTTATTATACTTTTCTTCATTATTATAGAATATCTTTATCTCAATATCCAGATTCTGTTCCTTGATCTCTTCATCAATAGTTTTCTGATTTAGATCCTTTATATATGCTCTTGGCACTTCTAATTCATAATAATTGTCTTTGGTATATCTAATTTTGGACATTCTCAATGCTTCGGATATAAAAAATTTCTTTGTTTTAAGCAAATTGATCAATTTTTCCATTATATTTGTTGATTGAGAAATTTTTTCTTCTTTTTTTTCTTCAATCAGCGGCTTTCTTTTTATTATTTCTCCAATATTCACATTCTTTATCATAGCAATAATGTCATTAATATCTTTGGATTCTATAAGATATGCAATACGGGCAAGTTCATTTTCAACAAGTAATTTTTTGTTATTAGTAAATTTCAATTTTGATGATGTTTCAGTTAGTTCAGTAGTGATCTGCATAAGAGATTCATTGGAAAATTCTTTTGTCTGCTTTATTGCTAATTCTTTTACGGTCTCACTCATTACTTCTGTTTCTTCTGTTTCAATCTTATTTTTTATAAGAAAAAGTTTATGAATATAAAAAGCAAATTCCGATACAAATGATTCAAGATCATAACCCCTTGCCATTACATCATTAAGAGAATCAATCAGCCCTTTAGGATTTCTCTCAATAATATATTCAGTAAAGCGCCCGAAAAAATCATCATTTAATCTGCCAAACATTATATTAACATTATCATAAGTTACCTTTTCGGCTGTTGATGCAAGCTGGTCTAATATAGATGTTGCATCCCTTAAACTACCATCAGCAAGCTGTGCAACAAGTTTAAGTCCATCATTATCAAAATCAATATTTTCTGCTGAACAAATATATTCAAGTTGCTCAACAGTCTTTTTAAGAGGAATACGCTTAAAATCAAATCTCTGACATCTTGAAAGTATAGTTGGAATCACATTAAATGGTTCTGTTGTTGCAAAAATAAATATAACATGCTCAGGTGGCTCCTCTAAGATCTTTAACAGTGCATTAAATGCCTCTTTTGTCAGCATATGTATTTCATCAATAATAAATATTTTGTATCTACCCTTTACCGTTGCATATTTTGCTTTTTCACGCAAATCCCTTATCTCATCAATGCCCCTATTACTTGCTCCATCAATCTCAATAACATCCATGTCCCTTCCTTCCATTATTGCTTTACATGATGAACATTCAAGACATGGTTCTCCCTGTTTCGGATTATCACAATTAAGTGCCTTTGCAAGTATTCTTGCCGTTGTCGTTTTGCCGACTCCCCTAGGACCGCTAAAAAGCATTGCATGAGGAATTCTATTATTATTTACACCATTACTTAAAACAGTGACAATATGTTCCTGACCCAAAACATCAGCAAATTTCTGTGGTCTATACTTTAATGCAAATACAATATAACCCATTGATTACCCCTTTATTTAGTGCGGCGGAGAAAGAGGTTCTTACTGCTGCTACCTTTCGGTCCTGACAGGGTTCAAAACATTTCTCCCCGCAATGAAGTATGTTATCATAATGAATAAATAAATCAAGGGAAAAAATTTACACATTTTTTATATATGATATACGGTCGGGCCTTGACATTTTTACAATTTTGGAGTTGCTGATGTAGATTTTTTGTATAACTAATTTTGTTACTTGTCAAAATGTAGTGTTATTATTAT
>JAUVJU010000005.1 GCA_030592285.1 Caldifarciminota bacterium | reverse complement strand
GGTGGATCATAGATTCGTTACGGTGAACAATCTCTTTATCGCCACACATCATTCTGATAACTCTTCTGTTTCCACCAAAAGGAATATCCAACTTTTTCAACATTTTCAACCACCGTCCCCAATTTTTTGCTTCTCCTGTTTACCATTGTCTCCCAAAATATTATTTATTGCAAAGATAGCATATAAAGGAATATTAATGAATTCTTTATCTTGAATAAAATTTCTCGGAGAAATTCTCATAATTAATTTAGGATCATATTTATCTTCATAACTTCTCAAACTCTTAATATTGCGACTTGTTCCGCTTTTTACTTCCAATGGCAAAATATTATTCTTATGTTTTATAATAAAATCAACTTCAGCATCATTTTTGGATTTCCAATATAACAGATCCTTGTATCCATTTGTTATTAATTCTGAAGCAACATAATTTTCAATAAAGGCACCATTGTATTCCTTAAAATAATCATTTGGTCTTATTATTATATCAGAACTTAAGTCTAGCATTGCACCCAATAAACCAGTATCAAGTAAATAAATCTTAAATTTGAGAAAATCAGTGTATCCTGCAAGTGGTAATTTGGGTGTTCTGAGATTATAAGCAATATTTACAAGCCCTGCTTGTCGCAACCATTCTATTGTTTGTTCAAAAGTTGATGCTCTTGCATTTTTTCTTACATTTTTATACTTGAATTTTTTATTTTCTTTAGCTAATTGATAAGGAATTGATAACCATAATTCAGATGTTTTTATTGCTTGATTCTTATCAGTATATTTTGAGAAATCTCTTTTGTATGCTTCAAGAATTTCCATCTGTATTTTACGGGCTGAATTAACATTTTTTGTATCCAAATATGTTTGCAATACTTCCGGCATTCCTCCCAAAAAAAGATATTTCATTAAATACATAATTAGTTTTTCATGAATTAATTCAGGCAGCATTTCAATGTTTTTCATTTTTAATAATTTCTCAATCAGTAAATCTTCATTGAAAGCATAAAGATATTCCAAAAAACTCATTGGATATAAAGTTAAGAAATTAACTTTACCTACTGGAAAAGATTGTTGTTTCCCAACACTAATACCCAATAAAGATCCAGCGGATATAACATGATACTCAGGTAATTGTTCATAAAAATATTTCAAACTTGTAAGGGCATCAGGGACAATCTGAATTTCATCAAAAAATATTATACTATTATAGTAATTGATCTTTTTACCTATATACAATTCTATGTTTTCTATTATTGTTTTTGCATTAAGGGATTGAGAAAATAAGGATTCTAGCCCTTTGTTTTCTTCAAAATTGAGATATATCAAATTTTCATATTCATTTTTGGCAAATTCTTTAATTAAATATGTTTTCCCTACTTGCCTTGCTCCCTGCAACAACAATGGCTTTCTTTTGGGATTATTTTTCCAATCAATTAATTCTTTATATAACATTCTTTTCATTTTTACCTCCAAATTAATGCATTAATATATTAACACATCTCCACAATAATGTCAACATACAGTGCAATCATCTCCAAAAAAGTGTATTAGTAATTAATTTATCTCCAAATTACCGTATGGGGCATATTCCGATAATTCAAAGGATCTGTTGTAGGGACAGGGCTTGACCTGTCCACCAATTTATTATGCATTGTAATCTGAGGCATTTGTACGGGTATATCCTGAGTAATCCGAAGAATATATTGGTTCGCGAACTGCCCTTATTAATCCAAGGAATATATTCGTCTTTGGAATCCAGTATTTTCTGCCCCATACTGGACCTACCGAAGGGTCATTCCGATGAATCTTGTAGGGGTATGACATACTGACTGTGCCCTCTTTATTATTGATTGGTAATCACAGGGGGTTGCCACTATATCTATTTGCATATATAGTATTAAAATAAAAAAAATATAAATTGGAGGATAAATGAATGCTCTGTTAGATCAGTTTTATCAATTCATTATTACAAATGGACCCAAATTCATTACTAATCTTGTTGTTTTCCTTTTAATGCTGCTTTTGGGAAAAATCATTATTTCATTAATAGGAAAAACCATAAACAATGTTTTGAAGAGAAACAAAAACACAAGCGTAATTTTACGAAACTTTGTTACAAGTTTGGTAAATAAGGGATTATGGATCATTCTTTTCATGATTGCCCTTCCAAAAATCGGTGTTAATGTTGCCCCTCTTATTGCAGGAGTGGGAGTAGGGGGATTTATCATTGGTTTTGCTTTTCAGGATTCATTATCCAATCTTGCAGCAGGTTTTATGCTTCTTATTAATCAGCCATTTCTGATAGGTCATTTTGTTGACATTTCCGGTTATACGGGCTCAGTTAAAGAAATGAACATTATGTCAACAACCTTACTCACACCTGACAACAAACGGATCACTTTACCCAATAAATCTGTTTGGGGAAATCCTATTACTAATTATTCTGTTATGAAACACAGAAGAGTAGACCTATCAATAGGAATATCCTATAATGCTAATATTAAACTTGCAAAAGATACAATTAATCAAATAATCAATTCACATAATAAGGTAATTACTGATAAGGGAATTACTGTTGAGGTCTCAGAATTAGCCGATTCATCGGTAAATTTTGTAATAAGAATGTGGACAAAAACCAGTGATTATTGGGATGTGTTTTTCTATATGAATGAGAAAATAAAAGAGGAATTTGATAAAAAGGGTATTGAGATCCCATTCCCTCAATTAGATGTTCACCTTAATAAAAATGTATAAAAAAGGGCTCATAAGAGCCCCTTTTTATTCAAGCATTTCATTTACAATTTCTAAATCTTCCTTGATCTGTAAAGTCATTTCATCATATTCACCCAAAGCATCTTTATAAAGATTATATGCTTTTTCCATATTTTCCTTTGAAGCATTATACTGTTCAAGTGAAAATTGTGCTAATGCTTTATTATACAGTGTATTGGGAATATTGTTTCTATAATCCTCATCCATTTTATTAAAATATATAAGTGCTTTATCATAAAATTCTACTGCTTTCTTACACTCACCCTGTTCATCATAGAGTACTCCGAAATCATTGTACATTACACCAATATCCTGAGTATTATCATCCGGATTTAATAGATAGATACTTAATGATTGATTGTAATACTTTTCTGCATTATCATAGTCATCTGCCATAATGTAATAATATCCAAGGTCTCTTAAGTCCAAAGCAACCTGACCATCATTTTCTCCATACCATTTCTTTTCATAATCAATTAATGTTTTCATTGTTTTAATGGCATCATTATATTCTTCCTGATAGAAATATGCATTTGATAGATCAAATAATGACAGAATAATATCCTCTTCATTGTCCTCTGTTAAACTGCCTTTAAGCAATTTATCAACTGATAATTTAAGATATTCCTCTGCTTTTGAGTAATCACCAGCATCAAGATATGCAGAACCAAGATTTCCTGCAATAATCCCAACATTATTATCCTGATCACTTCCTTTTGCTTTTAGGATATCAATTGATCTTTCATAATAATCAAAAGCATCTTCATAATAACCAAGTGCTGATGCAAAAAGTCCCATATAATTAAGTGCAAGTCCGCTTTGTGTTGATTTCTTTCCATAAAGATTATTGTTGGCAATCAATGCTTGTTTTGCTATTTCAAGACCTTCTTCATCTTCAGCATTAGCATACATTTCTGAAATAATGCCGTGATTTTCATCCCAACTGTTCTTTGTGTAATCTGTTGCATTAAGGATCAATGCAAAAGAAAACAAAATAACAACAAGAAATAATACTTTCTTTCCTTTCATTTAGACCTCCTTAGAATTATTTATATATTTTATATGATTTTTGAATAAAATGCAATTAAAAAATATTTTCATTTGATAAATTTAGAGTAAACAAAAACACCGAAAGCCCTCTCTTCTATTGTCAGTGTACGAATAGAGTAATACAACTATTTGAATTTGTAGGGATAGGAAGTTGATATTATTTGCTTTGTAATTTCTTCCTATTTTTTTATAATTATCTTTGCACTAACTTTTGTATCTCCCATTTTGCCTTTAATAAAATATTCCCCTGTTGGATATTTTTTTTTATTTATACTTATTTTTGTATAACCACTTTCTACTGTGCAATAATTTAATGTTCTAATCTTTTTGTTTGCATTATCATATATATCTAATATCAATTCTCCCTTTTCTGATAATCCAAAATATATATCTATTGTTTCAATGTTGTATCTAATGTAATAATTGTTTTTATATACTTTGTCCGGCAATTTATTGTCTTCTATTCTGGATGAACTTATAGGATAGTTTATTATACTTAATCCTGAACTGTCAACTGATACATATTCAGAAGTATCAGTTGCATATAAACACCATGTAAAATTTCCATTGTAAAAGTCCATTTCTATTGGTGCTGTAGGATCTGACACATTGATGATTCTGAGTTCTACATAATTATCCACTACATAGGCAAAGGTGTCTACTACAGATACTCCAACTGCTACAAGAACATATGTATCATAATAGCCTATTTCCACAGGTGCAGTAGGGTTTGATATATTAATAATTCTGAGTCCTGCACTTCCATCTGCTATATATGCAAATGTGTCAACTATATATACATCTCTTGTATAACCATCAGTATTATAAACGCTTATTCCTGTTGGTGCTGTTGGATCCGATACATTGATTATTTTGAGTCCCGCTGCTCCATAAGGCACATAGGCAAATGTGTCTACTACATAAACACCATATGCAGAACCACCCATATCATAATATCCTTTTTGTATCGGTGTTGTTGGATCGGATACATTGATTATTCTAAGTCCCTCATCATCAGCTGCAATATAAACAAATGTATCTATCACATATATACCCCATATCCTTTCATTGCCTATATCACAACGCCCGGATTCTATCGGCAACAAAGGATCTGATACATTGATGATTCTGAGTCCTGCATAATTATCTGCTACATAGGCAAATGTGTCTATTACATATATATCCCATATCTTTGCATAATTCCCTATATTAAAAAAAGACATTACTATTGGTGAATTAGGTTCTGATACATTAGCAATTATTATCCCTGCTCCAGATGGCAAATAAGCAACTGTATCTATTTCATATACACCTCCCATATAAGCACCTGAACTAATATAATTAGAAAATGATATTATTCCAAACAATATCACTACGATTAAAAATAAAACTTTAGTTTTCATAATAATATTTCCTTTTATCTTTTATCATTATCAACAAAAATTGGGTTCTTTACTTTATTAGTTAAATAGTCCCATTTTTGAGAGTATTGTTTTTCTTTAATTTTATATAATATGTTTTCTGATATTCTTTTGATAATAAAATATACAAAAAAAATAATTAGGTTCCAAAATATCATAGCAATTAATCCTATTAATCCCTCTGTATGATAAAAATACCATGTTGACCATAACCCAAGAATAAATGCAAAAAATGAAGACCATTTAAGAAATTGAAATTCAACATATAAATATTGTAAAAATCTATTTGGCTTGAATTTTTTGAGAATAATAATTTGTGAAATAATTATAATAATAAGTATGGTGAAAAGTAGAAGAATTAATCCTGTAGTCCCCAATTTTCCACCCCAACCACCTTTTCCATATTCAGAAGTACAAATAAATGATATTAGAAAAAAATATATTAATCCAAAAAAAAGGTAAATTACTAAATTAATTAATCCAAATAGGATTGTAATAAATATATTTTTCAATTATCTTTGGAATTAACCATTGCTTCGTTAAATTTCATTTGATGTTTTTGATCCTTTTCTATTTTTTTCAATTTCTTTTTATTATTCCAGTTATCTACTTGTCCACCCAATGTAAAAAGATCAATGATTGCTCCAATCCCAGCCACACTACCTGTGAGTAACCAAATTATTCCTGTTCCGAATTTACCTAAATAAAATCTATGGAATCCTAATACTCCAAATAATCCTAAAAACCACCACAGATATGCAATACACTTTGATTTCATATAAACCTTCTTTTAGGCTAACAATCTAACTTTTTAAGATTTTATTATATATCAACTTCAATTTCAGAAATTTTATTAAGTTCAAGAATAATATTCGCTTTTATATTTTCAATTTTATTATATTTTTCTGCTATTTGTTTTTGTGCTTCTAAATCAAATTCACCATTTTTATTTATTGGAATTCTTATAGATAATTTCTTAACTTTCTCTTTACTTGCAGTTTTACTCCATTTGAATCCTTGGTTCATTAAAACATCTTCAACTGTTTTTCGCAAATAATCTAAATCAAGTTTGCGATTGTGTTCTTCCTTCACTATTAGGGGTCTATGGTGGTCATTGGTTGTGAATTTATGTTTATGCCAAAAAACATAACCAACGGAACCTTCTCGGTTCCAACATAAACAATTCTCAAAATATTTTACTCCTTTCAGATTGTTTGCAATAAAACCAAACGGCACTTCATTCTGGCTGCCCCCATAAACAGGTATATTTCCCGTATTTTTTTTGATAAAGGTTTTTGTTAGTCCTTTAATCGAAGGTAAATCAAAAATATCCTTTATTTTTACTAACTCTCTTTGTCCATCAATGTTTTTTATTTCAACATTTAAATCTCTAATCTTTTTCTTATACTCTTCTGCTTTTTGTTTTGTTTCTTTAATAATCTCATATTTTTTCAAAACTTCTTTTTGAACTTCTAAGTCAATTTCACCCGACACATCAATTGGAACCTGAACAGAAATTTGTGCCATATTTTTTAAAGACGATCTAAGACCTCTATCAAATTCGTATCTGTGTTTTAGTTTAGATAATTGCAACATTAAATATTCTGGAAAAATATTTTCATTCAGAATTCTAATTGTTCCACAGTGATCAGTTGTTACAAATGGTTTGTTTTTTTCGATGAAATTAAACTCAAAATTTCCATCAATTCCCCATGTAACAAAATTATTACTAAAATTTTTAATGTTGCTTTCTATGTGAAAGCCCACTGGTTTAAAAACATTAGCACTATAAATCGGGACATTGCCTTTTATTTTAATTAAATCCCTCTTTAGTAATCTTTTACCAATAAATAACTCAAAATATTTTTTATCGCTAAGAGATATTTCTTTGTAATTATTTTTTATTTTTTTTCTCTCGGCGACTTCTTTTAGAAGTACACTGAATTCACTCAATGATTCCGAGATGTCTTGAACCATTTCGCCAAAGGAATCTATATCAACCGTTTTATCTTCTTCCAAAATCCCAAGTTCAATTTTCTCACTTTTTAACCACCATCTATCTACTGACCAATGACTACTTGGATTAAATTTATCAATTGATTGTATTTTACATCTTTTATCATCGTTTTCAAAATGTTTTTTAGAACCTTTAAATTGATTAAATAGAATAACGGCTTCTTGCAAATCATTTTCTTCAATATCAAAACGATAAATATCTCTGGATTCGCCAATTTCGCTAACCAAATAAGTAAATACTGGTTCGGTTTGCATATCCTTTTTATTTGCCTTTTTTGTAATGCAGAGTATGTAAGTCTTTTTGGGAGTAGTAAAAAATGTCTTTATTGGAAGTGAGATAATCCCGTCAATATAGCACTCATCTAAAATAAACTGTCTTAAATTTTTATCATTTTGGCGGTTTAACATTCCATCAGGAATTACAACAAATGCTTTTCCACCAGGCTTTAATGCTTTAATAATCCACTCCATAAAAAGTCCTTCAACACCCATTGCATTAATTTTATAATAGCTTACAAGATTGCCGTCTTTTTTTATTTCTTCTTTTAGATTGCTACTTCCGCTAGTTACATATGGAGGATTTGTTAAAATTAAATCATACTCATTTTCTATAGGTTCAGATAATGTCCCTAAGATGGAATTTGTTTTAAGAGTAAAACTTTCATTAAAGAGTTTTGCAAAATCTGGTGTTTGCCCTGGATTATCTTTAATAAGATCAGAAAAATAAATGAGCATATTAGCTTTTGCTAAAATGATTGTTTTTTGTTCGTCTTTATCAAAACCTTTATCAAAGCCGTGAATCGTAATTTTTGGGGTTATGCCTTTTTTATTGATGTCATAAAAATTCTCAAGTTTTGTTGATAGTGGTTCCAAAAGGAATTTGCCAACCCCACAAGCAGGATCACAGATTTTTACTCCGTCTTTTATATTATCTTTTGCCATTTCCACAATTCCCCGCACTACTTTTAATGGCGTGAAAAACTGCCCCCAGTTTTTTTTACTGATGCTTTCCTTCAGAAAACTCTCAAAAACTTTACTCTTGAAATCATAATCAATATGCTCAAGTTTTTTATATTTGTTAAATTTTTCTAGTACAATTTTAAATGTTGTACTATATCCCCTAACTGCTTTTTGGTCTTTACTTACAAAAATTGTGCCATTAATAATAGTTGTTCCATCATTCCCTGCAGGAAATAATTTTTTAATTTTTGGTCGAATTGTATTTGCGTAGTATTCAAGAGCTTCTTCATCAGGATTTTCTATATCGTATTTGTATCTTTCTATTAAATGTTTAAAATTAACCCCTTGATCCAAAACCCCCAAATCACTTAAATATTTAAAAATGAAAAGTTCAATGAAAGTATAAAGGCAGTTTTCCGGTGTTGCACCGCTTACAGACCAAATATCTTGCCAAATTTGCTTTGCTAGATCTGTTGGATTCACGAGTTGTATTGGTTTTAAATTATTATTTTTCTCATTTATTGAATAATTGATCTTTTCAATAAATCTTGCGATTTTATTATTCTTCGGATCAAATAAAGTTTGTATTTCTTTCCCGTTTTCTTCCTTAATTCTTTTTCCAGTTAAAGCATTTACCCAAATTGTTTCTTTAGTATCTGTTGCTATTATAATTTTTGCACCAAGTTTTTTAGCTACTTTAATTTCTTGCCTTATTGCTTTATCTTTCTGAACCTTTGTTTTGAATTGTGATGATGTTTTGTATTCAACTATAGCAATAACATTCTTCTTTTGAACAATTATAGCATCAACTTTTTTCTTTTCTATTTCTCCATAATCAATATTACGGATTATTCCATATTCTTTTAATGCTTTAATACTCGTGGCTCCAATATTATAAAAATCCCATTTTCCAATTTTCTCAGGATTTTTAATTAAATCCCTTTGTAGTAGTTCTTCACTCATAAAACTCTGCTCCAATAATTATATCAATATACCTATCTCTACACTTGTAAAAATCACTAATAAAATAGTTGATCAATAAATTTATTTTCATACCAATACCACCTATATTAAATTTATTAATTATATATTATACTAAGTTATTTTTTTGTCAACAGAATAAAAAACCTTTTTAAGGTATTTAACAAAACTAACATCTTTTCGCATTAATATAATAAAGACCCTCTTGTTCTTTACAGAACAAGTACACTACCTTTGTTTTTGAGTCTTTTTAAGCAAGAATGTGAATCTATCCTTGTTATATATTGGATACTTTAGTAAAATCATATGAATAAGATTAATAGATATTGCTCGCAAGGACATATACAGAGCAGAGAAAAGAATTGCTTTATCTCTTATTTACATATTGCACATACTAAAAAATATTTTTAATAAATTCCTTTTTATCAAATAACCAGAGATCATTGCTGCTTTCTCCTGTTCCGATAAATGAAACAGGAATACCAAATTCATCTGCAATAGAAATAACCGTTCCACCCTTTGCTGTTCCATCAATCTTTGTTAGAAATAGTGCATCCGTCTTTATAGCATTACTAAATTGTTTTGCCTGAGATACTGCATTATGTCCAGTTGTTCCATCAATAACAAGTAATGTAAAAAGATTAATATCTACAAATTTCTTCCTTAATACATTATCAATTTTCACAATCTCATTCATCAAATTTTGATTTGTATGCATTCTGCCTGCTGTATCAATAATCAAAATATCATATTCGTCTTTTAAAGCATGTTCATAGGATACATAGGAAACGGCTGCAGGATCCCTTTTTTGTTCGCTGATATATATATCAACACCTGTTTTTTTAGACCATACTTTTAATTGTTCATCTGCTGCTGCTCTGAATGTATCAGCTGCTGATAGTAAGATTTTATTAAAACCCTTATTTTTATAATAATGTGATAATTTTGCAATTGATGTTGTTTTGCCCGATCCATTCACTCCATATACCATTATTACAATAGGCTTTTTCTCATAATCGGGATATATAGGTTCAGGCAAAAGATTTATTAGTATTTTTGATAATTCCTGCCTGAATTGTTCTGACTCTGTAATAAGATTCTTTTTAACCGATGATTTTAATTCCTTAATGATTTTTTCTGTTGTTGATAAGGAAATATCTGCTAATATTAATTGCTCTTCAATTTCTTCAAAATATTCCTGTGAACCGCCCTTAAATGCGGTTATGAGATCTCCTATGGGTAATTTTGCCTTTTGAAAAAAATTCTTTATTTTATTGAACATTATCTTGATGAAATCTTTTGGCAACTGTTTGAAGATTCAATGATACAATTGTTGTTACTCCTGATTCTTCCATTGTTACTCCAAAAAGGTAATCACAAAATTCCATAGTTCTTTTATTATGTGTAATAAGAATAAATTGGGTCTTTTCTCTAAATCTTTTAAGTAATTTAATAAAATTCTCAACATTCGCATCATCCAGCGGACCATCAATCTCATCCATAATACATACAGGCGTTGGTCTTACCATATACATTGAGAATAAAAGAGTAATGATCATCATTGCCCTTTCACCATCAGACAGCATTACAAGCTTATCTACCTTTTTCTCTTTTGGCTCAAAGATTATCTGTATATCCGAATCAAGCGGGTTCTTTTCGTCAGATAGGATAATGTCAGCATGCCCTGATTCAAATATATCATAAAATAATTGTTTAAAATTCGTTCTTATTGTATCAAAATACTGAGCAAAAACTGTTTTTGCCTTTGCATCAAGTGTTTTTATTGTTTTTTCAAGATTTTCTCTTGCATTAAGAATATCATTCTTCTGTGTATTCATTTTTTCAAGTCGTTCTTCTGTTTCCTGAAATTCCTGAAATGCCAATTGATTTATTGGCTCCATTCTTATCATTTTTTCTTTTAAATGATTTAATTCATCTTCGCCGGTTTCTTTATACTTCTCTATTAGTTCATCTTCAATTTCAAAATATTCATCTACATTCTGCTGGTCAATCCCTTTTTCCGTTAAATGCTTTTCTTTCTCAATTAATAGTTGCTGTTTATCTTCCTTAAACTCATTTACTAAGGTCTGTTTCTCTTCTTCGTTTTCAGCAAGTTCATCAATGCTTATTTCTATTTCTGATTCCTTTGTTTCTAATTCATTGACTCTTTTTGCTGAACCCATAAGTAATGTCTGGGATTTTTGCATTTCTTCTCTTTTAATTTCAATGCCTTTATCCAATTCTGCTGTCTGATTCTTTAATTCATCCGTTTTCCCCTGGCTGCTCATTATTTCTTCTTCTGCTTTTTGAATGGTTATGTTAAGTTCTTCCATTTCTTTTTGAAGAAGCGATGCTTCAATATCACTATCCTTTAGAATCTTTTCAAGTTCATCTTTTCTATTATTAAAAATAATATATTTTTCTTTTGTATTATTATAATCATTTTCCCTTTCTATTATCTCATCCTCACTGCTTTTCAATCTATTTTCACATTCTGATTGTTCGCTTATATTCTTTTCTGTTTTTTCCTCAATATTGGATATTTCTGTCTGCATTTTATTAATTAGTATTTCAATTTTACTAATTAAACTATTTCCTGATTCAATCCCTGTTTTTATTGCTTCTATACTTCTTTCTGTAAATTGATTCTTTTGTTCATTTTCTGTTATACCTTTTAAAATATCTTCTCTTTCCTTTGAAGTGGTTTCAATGTCAGAAACAATTGATTCTTTCTTTTGTTTAATACTTGTTAATTCTACTTCAATTTCCTTGTTTTCTTTTTCTATATTAATGATCTTATCCTCAAAATTCAATATTTCTGTTTCTCCTGATTTAACAAATATTCCTGCAGGTGTTTTAACTAAACCATTTCTTGCAATATAATAGCATTTATTATCCGTTTCATATATATTCTCATCATCATCAAGTATAACAAAATTTGAAAGTATATTTTTAATATAATCAGGTGCATCAATAAATTTATCCAATCCGTTCTTATAATCACCATATACAATATTTTTATCCATTATTACAAAGCTAAGTAATCCTGTATCTGTTTTCATAATTTTTTCTATATTATCCACAGATACAATAAATGTATTGAGAAAATATGATAAGGCAAATTTAACATACTGTTCATATTCTTTATCCGCTTTGATCATATTCCTCATCATATTTACCTGCCCGCCAATAATCTCTTCAATTTCTGCAAATGAGGAATTGCTCTCTTTCATTCTGTTTCTTAATTGATTGATATATGCGTTATTCTCAGTTGCTTTATGTTTTATCTCATCAAATTCATCATTAAATTCTTTTTCATCTTTCTTTAATAAAACCAATTTTTCATTTATATTTTCAAGCATTGTATTTAATTTGTTAAGTTCTTCTTTCTGCTTATCATATTTTTTTATAGTATTTTCAAGTTCAATATTCTTTTCTTTTAATTTCTCTTGTTCTTTTTCCTTTTCTAAAACCTTTTCATTATACTGTGATCTTATGCTATCTATTTTGAATTTCAGGGTTTTATTCTCGGATTCAAGAATAAGGATTCTATTTCTCTTTTGTCTTAATTCATCCCTAAAATCATTAAATTCCTTTTCTTGATCTCTATATATAATTTCAATCTCATTATTCTTATCCCCTGCCATCTGCTCTGAAATTTCTTCTTTCTTTTCAATTAATTGTGTAAGTTTATCCTTATACTTATTTTGTCTCTCTTTTCTTGATGGCTGTGCATTAATCTGTTTTTCCCTGTTTTCCTTAATAAATGTGATTCTTTCACCATTATGTTTCATCTGTTGTTCGGCAAGTTTTATTTCCGAACTAATCTCATATGTTTTTCCCTGAATCTTCTCTTTTTCATTAATAGCATTTGTTAATTCCTTAAGAACGCTACGCCTTTCTTCCTTATGAGAATTCAGTTTTTCCTTTATTGTTTCTAAATCTTTTGATAAAACATCTATTCTTTCATTCTTAATTAATAAATCCTTATCAATGTGTTCAATTTGCTCATCATATTTAATTATTTTTTCTTTTAATACATATTGAGTAAGATTTTCTACAATTGTTTTATACTTATTGTATCTACTTGCCCTATTTGCCTGCCTTTTTAATTCTCTGTGCTGCTTTTCAACTTCTACAATTAAATCATCAATCCTGTAAAGATTTTCCTGTGTTTGAATCAATTTTCTTAATGTTTCCTTTCTTGATTGCTTATATTGTGAAATACCGGCAGACTCTTCAAAAAGGTTTCTAAGTGCATCTGGTTTATTATTAACAATATCCTCAATAAGAGACCGCTTAAATAATGAATATGATTTTACACCAAGCCCTGATTCATAAAGCACCTTCTGTAAATCCTTGAGGCGAACAGATTCCTTATTGATAAGGTACTGTGATTCCCCTGTTCTGTATAATTTTCTCTCAAATTCAATTTCCGAAAAATCAAGGGGTAATTCACCATCATTAATGAATTTTAATGATACATCGGAAAGATTTGATGGTTTCCTCTTATATGTACCATTAAATATCAAATCATCCATTACAGATGCCCTTAATTCTTTGCCTGATTGTTCGCCAAGAACCCATCTTATTGCATCAACAACATTGCTCTTACCACTGCCATTGGGTCCTACAAAACCAGTAATGCCCCTATTAAGTCTTAGGTTGATCGGATCAGGAAAAGATTTAAAACCATAAAGGCGAATTTCATTTAAATACAACAATCCTCCAGAAATTAATCAATAACTTATACCAAAGAATTGGATAACAGTCAAGATAATTGATTGATATTGTGTTGTTACCAATAAAAAATGTTCCATTTTTAGGTTATATAGGAATACCTTTATACTAATACCTTTGCCCCTTCATATTCTATCTTTTCTGTTCTGTCACACAAGTAAAGGTTGCATATTCCGAATAATCTGAAGAATATGTTGACCCTCTTTCTTGTTTGTCATGAGCTTGTCGAATGGTCCTCCTACGATATTTGTATTCTTATGTGTAATAGAAGGGACATTTTTTTGTGGTAATGATATCTTTTTGGTGTGAATTATACGAATAAAATAAGCAACCCTCACCTCTTTCGTTGGTCTCGGAATCAATTAATGCCAAACTTATGTAAAGATATTCCGCTTTTTTCCAATCAGCGGGAAGTTCCGATTGAATTAAATATGCAAATATTGATTGATCGTTCCCGGCAAATTCTTTAATCTTATTTATTTCAAGTATATTAACCTGCTCGTTGTTAATCTTTAATTCAATATCATTCTTTGAAAGATCAGGTGCAATATCAATTGTAATTTTCGATTTAAAATTTCCTTCTTCCTCTTTAAATCTTTTAAGGCTCATTGGACGGAAATATATTATTAGAGAAGGATATGCACCTTGAGGTATAAATCCATTCATTGCATATAATTCTAATCCACCAATACGAGGATTGATCTGTAAATCTTGATATGCAGGAACATTCCAGACCCAATATTCAAGATTCTTTGTCTTATAATCCCTGGACGCAGTTAACGCCGTATATGTTCCTTTTTTTAATTTGAGAGTATATTTACCTTTTATATCGGACAGGGTTTGATAAATTGTTTTGAAGTTTTTATCTTTAATTTCAATTTTAGCATTTGTTACGGAATTATCATCAAAATCCGTAACTTTCCCATATATTTTAATCATTTTACTCTCCTTTTAATTTACTTTTAAGCCAATTCAAGAAATCCTTATCTCCGGCATGCTCTATCAAGTCGTGAATGGAGTTCCTTTCTAAAAAATAACGAAAAACAACACCCTATTTTTTGTAGCTCCCTCTCTTTATACTTTGGATAATTTCCAAAATTTCCGTTCTTTCCATTTTGCAATCCTAATCTTTGAAATGCCATCTTCAAAATACATTCTATTAACTTCTTTTCGAAGTTTAATTGTTTTTTTTGTCCATTTTCAGTCCTTGTTCTTTTGGACTTTAGTATAGTGCTTTTCTCTATAAAAATCAACTCTTTCCCTGTTGACTTTCATCTTGCCAATAACCATTTAAGATGTAGTATAAGTTCTATTTATATAAAAATTTAAGGAAATAGTTTTTTGAACGTAAACTATTTATTTATTATTAATAGTATTATATTCTATTTTTTCCGAATGTTAATATACTACAACAGAACTTTACAGTAGAGCAACCAGATGAGAAATGGGTCAGCGATATTACAGAGACCTGGACAAAAAAGAGCAAAGTATATATATGTGCAATATTGGATTTATGTTCCAGAAATGCAGTGGGGTATGAAATAAAGACCAGAAGAAATGCATCAATAATAACACAAGCCTTCTTTAAAGCAGAAATAAAGAGGAATACAAAAGAAGAAATGATATTTCATTCAGACAAAGGATCAGAATACAGGAGCGAAGAAGTAAAGAAAGAGTTAAGAATTCGGAAAATTAAACAAAGTATGAGTGGTACAGGAAATTGTTATGATAATGCAGTAATGGAATCATTTTTCAGTACACTTAAACGAGAGTTTTTGAATAAATACAGATTTGAAACATTGAAAGCATTAAGTGTTGCATTTGAGGAGTATATATATTATTATAACAATATTAGATTACATTCAACATTAGGATATCTTAGTCCTATAGAATTTGAAGAAAGAAACAAAAGGCTTAACTGTGTGTTCATCTAATGGGGGTAAGACCATTCCCTAAGAGCTAAAATTTAGTGTAATGTTCAGAAGGAAAATTTTAGAGTTTGCCCCCGAGTGTTTTATGAAATTCTGTGTTAGCCTGCAATAGTTTCAAAGGAAGCCTCCGCCGAACAAATTTAACCGTATTAATCACATTGCTTTGTAAATAGTGAGTAAAGCAAGGATTTGGGCGGAAGCCGAAGGCTGTGGCCTCATATCCACTGTTATCGGAAATCGCACAAATCATTTTATGAATCTCTCATCATCTTTTGTTTTTGAAAGTTTATGTACATTTTTCTCAAGCCACCCTATTTTCTCTACTTTTCTTATGTCAAATTCCGGCACATAAGGTTTTATATCTAGAAGAGGAGTTCCATCTACAACATCTACATCTTGGATATATAGTATATTCTCTTCAATCCTGACAAGACGCACTACTGATATGCCGACCGGATTTGGCCTACTTGGACCTCGCATTGCAAAGACTCCGTGCATTTTGATATCCATATACGGCTTCACTTTTAAGGACGCTTCCTTGGATAAATGAAAGTGATATATCAAAATAATGTGAGAAAAACCTTCCAAATCTTTTAAGCCCTCAGCATATTCAGGAAATAGCTTAACTGTTCCATCACTATTTTTAGCACCTGCAGGTTGGATAGGTGTCCCCTTAGGTTCTTTAAATAGAGAATGAACGACCCCAATTGGCTTGTACTTTATTTCATTCATAATTTCATCTCTTTATACATACGATTTCCGATAATGTTTTATATCCGACAGTGTCGGATATCATTCTGTTTTGGGCGTATATACGACTGTGTCGGATATACATCCCTATCATAGAATAAATTTGCTCTTTCATAAATCCTCCTTATTCACTTTCAATTGTCTAATGGACTGATTATTTTTTCAATCTTCTCTTTTGTTATTTTGATTCTATACTTTTTTATATATTTAATTATAATACATTTAATCTCGAAAATCAAGCTTATCACAATGATTGGTAGTGTAAACTCGTTAAGATATAGATATTTAATAAAGGAGAGCGATTGATATAATAAAGAAATAGATAAGAAAAGAAAAAAAATAAAACAAAAACAAAGGAGACGAGATGAAGACAAGATAATTAGTGAGTATAAATATAATGATATTACTGATGATATGTTAAATTATTCTCATTTGTGCCCTTTAAAAGATATTCTATGAAAACATTAACAAATACCACATTTTTTCGTATTAATAATAAAGACCCTCTGTTCTTTACAGAACAAGGACGCTGCCTTCGTCTTAAAGGGTCTTTTTATGCAGGGACGGTTTTCCGTCCCTGTTTCTCTTATTGACATAATAATCACTTGTTATATACTGTTAAAAAAGGAGGCATAATGCTTTTAGGTGTAAATATTGACCATACGGCAACATTGAGAGAGGCAAGAGAGTCCGATGTTCCTGATATTATGACATGTGCTGTTCTTGCACAACTTGGTGGTGCAGATGGAATTACTGTTCATCTTAGACAGGATAGAAGACATATAAATGAATCGGATATTATTGCATTAAAAGCCGGTTTAAGAGTACCGCTTAATGTTGAGATATCCACTAATAAGGAGATTGTAAAATTCATTTCTGCAATTAAACCCGAAAAGGTGTGTCTTGTTCCTGAAAGCCCAAATGAATTAACAACAGAAGGTGGTTTAAATCTTTTCAGTAAACCCGTTTTTACTGCAATTAAAAGCACAGTAAAAATACTGAAAAAAAAGGGTATTGAAGTTGCCCTTTTCATTGAACCTGATAAGAAAATGATAGATAAAGCAGTGTTAGCAGGAGCAGATGCCATTGAATTAAATACAAATGCATATTCTGAATGTATGACAGTTGCAGAAATTGATAAGGAATTTGACAGAATAGAAGAAGCAGCTAATTATGGATCACTTAAAAAGGGTATTCTTATTAATGCAGGTCATGGACTTAATTATGATAATGTTGAACAAATAACCTATATTGATACAGTCACAGAACTTAATATCGGACATTCAATTGTTGCACATTCGGTTATTTTCGGAATTGAGGCAGCTGTAAGAGAAATGAGGGAACTTGTTGATAAATATTAAAAAATTATTACCGCTTATTCTTATTGTTTCACTTTCATTTATCCAATGCAATAAACCTGCTAAAATTATTCCAATTGAAGAAACCCAGGATACGCTTCTAATTGAACAAAAAGCATTTACCATTATATCGGAAAAAGGTATTAATGTAATAAATGATTCCCTTTGTCAGGAAGTGTTTATTCCATTTGATGAACCAGTTAAATACTGTCAGTTGAATAAAAATTTGTTTTTATATGGTAAATATTATTATGAATTTAATACTGCAAGTTTTGTACTTAATAAAATAGGCGTAATCCCTGATGCTGAACATATTGTATTTATTCCTGAAGGTAGAATCATTTTACTGAAAAACTCTGTGATCATGAACAGTAGATACAATCAATACACATTGCTGTCAAATGAAATGTCTCTTGTAAATATTTGGATCAATCCATTCCATAAATATGTTTATGCCCTTGATTCTTTGGGCTATCTATATTCTGTTGATTATGAACGCAGAATTTTAAGGAAAAAGATCTTTACAGGTACAATCAAAAAGATAAACTTTTTCAGATATGGTTCTCGTATATATTTAAATTTGGATAATTCCTTTTTAATATGTGATTTTGAAACATTGAATATTATATATAAGAAAAATACCAGTGTAATTAATTTTACTGAGGTCCCATTAAAAAATTTGGCAATTATTCAATCATTGCCAAATGCTATTGAAGGAATTAGCAGCATTGATTATAAAACTGTATTTCATTTATCCTTTGGTGATACAATAAATGATATTAAATCAAATGGTGATTCATTATTTCTTTTATTAAGTAATAAGGGGGAGGTATCACTGTTTTCCGGCAATAAAAAGATTAAACAATTAGAAACTGTATCTCCTGTTTCAAGGATTCTCCTTTTTGATGATAATCATTTAATATATCAGAATGAACATATTTATGCCTATGATATGTTAACCGATACAACAGTTTTATTGTCTAAAAAAGCAAATGCCCTTTATGCCTTTGCATTTGAAGCACCTGATTCAATCCCTAAAAACATTAAGACGCAGGATAAAATAAATTATATTGAGGAAATTGAAAAAAAGATTAAGAAAAAAACATACTACTCTGTTCAATTACATTCCTTTACAAATATCACATCTGCAAAAAACTCTATGAAAAAAGATAAAGATGCCATTATGAAACAATCCGTATTCATTAAAAAGGCACTTGTGAAGAAAAAAGATTATTACAGGGTATATGCAGGGAAATTTAATTCACAGGAAGAAGCAGATGCTCTTAGGGAATTACTACTAAAAATGGGTTATACAAATGATATTTTTGTTACAGCAATATACTATGAAAACATTATAAAATGAAGACACCTCTCTTTTTCAGCAATCTATATAATCTTGAAAGACAAGACCCTAGATCAACGGACTTTGATCTTAATGAATATAAAAAATTCCTGAATGAGTTTGGGAATCCACATAGCAATATAGGAAAAATAATCCATATTGCAGGAACAAATGGCAAAGGGTCGGTTGCGGAAATTATTGCTTCATCACTTTTTCAATGTTATTATAAAGTAGGTGTATATACATCTCCTCATCTTTATGAGATTAATGAAAGGATCAAAATAGATGGAATGAATATTGATGATGTTGATTTTGTTATATTAGAAAAATTGGTATATGATAGAATTAAAAACAAAAAAAAGCATTATAGAACATTTTTTGAAGCAATGACAACTGTGGCATTTCTTCACTTTGCTATGAATAAAACTGATTATGTAATTATTGAAACCGGATTAGGGGGGCGGTTAGATGCCACCAATGTTGTTGATCCATACCTTACAGTAATTACTGTTATTGATTTTGACCATATTAAAATGCTTGGTGATTCATTAGATGATATTGCAAGAGAAAAGGGTGGGATCATCAAAGAGAATATTCCTCTATTCACATTTAAGCAGAATGAAGCAGTAAATAATGTATTAAAAAATATTTGTCTTGAAAAAAATGCACCTTTGAATATTACTGATATTGAGAATGTTGATGTACAGGAAAATTCAATGGTTTATAAAAAGCATACATATTCATTAGAGCAACCTGGTACATATCAAAAACATAATGCTGCATTGTCTATTGATGTACTTGATCATATTGGAATTGATGAAAAATGTAAAAAATTTGGTATTAGTAATTTTTCAATCAAAGGACGCATGGAAACAATAAATGATACTCCATTAATTATTGTTGATGGTTCACACAATCCCGGTGCAATAAAAATCACTCTTAAAGAAATCAGGGAAATGTATCCTAATAAAACACTAAGCACTCTTTCTGTTTTTATGCATGATAAGAATATTTATTCCATGATTGATATTCTAAAACAGTATTCCGAAAATGTAATGCTGTCAACCATTCCATTTTTTAGAGCAGCATGTATAAATGATTATGCTCATGTAGAAGGAATTAGCTATTTTGATTCTACTTATGATTCAATTGAGCATTTCTATGAATATGCTGACAAGGATGATATGCTTCTTATTATAGGATCATTTTATTTGATTGAACATGCCTATAATGATGTAAAGGAAATATTCAAATAGCAAATCACAAACCTGTTTTTTTATCCGTCTTTCGCCAAAATAAAATTTATTTAAAGTTAAATATTATAAATCTATTTTGTATTACATAATTCTGTCAGATAAACAAACAGAGGTACATTCCGAGTAATTCGAGGATTGCATATTTTGAGTAATTCAAAAAATATGTTAAATGCAAATCAATCTTGATATTTTTTTATTTCTTTTCTTTTTTATCTTTTCCTGGCATGCCTATGACATGCTACCTCACACAAACAATAAGAGGAGCTGTTCACCACGGCGAATCTACGACTGCGAGTAGAATAAATGCCAATTGTACCGCAGATGCTCACCTTATCGATTGTCTTCGTCCGCAGAAAAAAGTTTCCCCTTATTGTTTGTCTTCCTCCGTTCATTATAATATAAATTAAGTAATACTGCTATTTATATTGGAGATTTTATTTTGGCGAAACATACTCTTTTAGAATAGTCTATTTCTGGCGAAAACCGTTCATCTTGAAATTAGCAATATCTTTATTATATTAATGCTGTATAATTAACATCCGAATATACCTTAAGAAGGTATTTTGGGACAACAATAATACTCAATTAAATAGCTGTCTTATTCTTTTTTATCTTCATCCTCTTCAAATATTTCATTTAAATCCATTATTAATGTGTCAAGAAATGGCTGCACTTTATCTTTCATAGTTTCATCATATCTTTCATTGAATTTTTCAAGAAATTCATTGATCTGATCATTTATTTCCGGGAATCGTTTTTCGCTCTTTTCCATGCCCTTTTCAATAACCTGATCAATCTTTTTTCTAAAGCCCTTCCATTCCTCTGATTTAAAAAACATTTCTGTTGAATTTTTTATCTTCCCAAATCCCTTTGATAAATGATATTCAAATTCATTCTTCCCTTTTATTACTGCTCCATTTTTCAGTAGTTCACCCTTGTTACCACTATTCTTCGCAATGATTTTCGCTGTTTTCTTTTTATTAATCAAGAAAAATTCTGTTTCTGTTGTAATATATTCTTCATATTCTCTATCAATTACAATCTTTACATTGTATATTTCTTCACTTCTTTTAACTTCAATTACTTTTCCAATGATTCCATCCTCTAAATAAACATAACTCTCGGAATTCAAGTTTCCAATATCATAGTAAATTAGATTCAATTCAATAACCTTATCACAACTGGATAAAATTATTATTATCAGTATAAGAGGTAAAAGTATTTTTTTCATTTTTTCTCCCTGTTTATTAAGTGGGTTGAATAAATCCCACTTTTCTATACACCTTTGAAAGGGTTTTCCTGGCACTTCTAAATGCCTGTTCTTTTCCATTTTTTAAAACATCTTCCAAGTATTGTTTATCATTTCTTATTCTCTTGTAATTATTTTGAAGCGGTTTAAGATATTCAATAATAACTTCTGCTAAATCATCTTTGAATTCCTTATATCCCTTGTTTTTGAAATCATCCTTTATTTCATCAAATGATTTTTCTGTAATTATACTGTAAATAGTAATTAGATTAGAAATGCCCGGTCTGTTATTATCATACTCAATACTTGTATTTGAATCGGTAACTGCTCTTCTTATTTTTGCACGAATAATATCAGGTTCATCAAGAAGTGCAATATAATTATTGATATTTTCATCGGATTTGGACATCTTCTTTTCCGGTTCCTGCAAGCTCATAATGCGTGCACCTACTTTGGGAATATATGGCTTTGGCACAGTAAATGTATCGGAATACAATGAATTGAATCTTTGGGCTAAATCCCTTGCAAGTTCAAGATGCTGCTTCTGATCATGTCCAACAGGAACAAAATGTGCCTGATATAAAAGAATATCAGCTGCCATAAGAACAGGATATGTATATAAGCCAGCATTAATATTCTTAATGTTTTTAACAGATTTCTCCTTGAATTGAGTCATCCGATTTAATTCCCCTGTATATGTAATACAATTAAGTACCCATGCAAGTTCGGCATGAGCGGAAACATGTGATTGAATAAATATTGCACTTTTTTCAGGATCAATGCCGGATGCAATATATAGAGCAATAAAATCATAACAACGCCTTCGCAGTATTTTCGGATCCTGTCTTACTGTAATTGCATGCATATCAACTAATACATAGTAGCAATCATATTCCTCCTGCATTTTCACCCAACTTTTTAATGCACCTATGTAATTACCTATCATCAAATTGCCGGATGGCTGTATTCCACTTAATATTCTTTTTTTTTCCATATTCTTATTTTATTAATATAAATTGACTTGTCAATATTATTATATATGTAGGATTAATAAATTTATTCAATTTAAGTGTTTCTCTCTATTTAACAAAAACACTTCTATACATTGACATAATGTTATATTTGATATAATATTAAAAATTATGAAATTAAAAATAGTGATTTTATTCTGTATTCTTTTATCAATTGCAGTAAATGCAAATGATTTGGATAAATACTTGTTCTCTATATCTGATAATGTTGGCTTTACATTTCTAAAAACATTACCAGATGCAAAGAGTATTTCTATTTCTGGCTGCGGGACAGGTGGTTATTCATCCCCTGCCGCATATTTAATTAATCCTGCAATTATTCCTTATAATATGGAACGAAGATTTTCATTTACATATCTTAATTCATTTGCATTATTAAATAAGTCGCTTATTCAGGCAAGTTATCCATTGAAAATCGGGTATTTATTCGGTGGAACAGGATTCTCCGTATCAGATACAATGGAGATCAGGGGAGACACCCCCACAGAAGAACCGCTTGGTTCTTACAGATTTACTTCAATGACATTATCTGCCGGCTATGGATTATTTGTTGTTAATGGTATTTACTGGGGAGCATCAATAAGAACAATTTCTGAATTTTCATATATGCTTGCCAAAACATCTATTACATTCAATACTGGATTTATTGCTACTTTTGAAAAATTCAGGGGTTTTTCTTTTGGTTTTTCTTTTCTTAATTTTGCTCCTAATTACAGATATGATATTTATTCATCGGACTATATAGTTTCTCCATTTACAGTAAGAGCAGGAGCAACCTATTCATTTGAAATAAGTAGTTCAATAAAATCGGTAGTTTATGCTGACTTTATCAAGGCAAATGATTCAGAATATAATGTAGCAATGGCAGGGGAATGTACATATAATGATATTATTACAATAAGCACTGGGTATATTTTTAACAATGATTCAGAATCATTCTCAATTGGTGCAGGATTTAATATAAATAAATTCACAGTTCAATACTCATTTAAACCATATAAACACCTTCTCGGATATGAAAATGCTTTATCCGTTATGGTTCGATTTTAAACGGAGGAATTGTGGCAGGTCTTAGCGGCTCATTAAATGACTTTGACATAACTGATATTCTTCAACTTATTCATATGAATAAGAAAGAGGGCTGTCTTGAAATTACTGTTGAAGATGATAAGGGCTATATTTATATTCAGGATGGTATTGTTACACATTCTGAAACAGAAGACAGGAAAGGGGAGAATGCTGTTCAAAGAATTCTAAGATGGTCAAAGGGCAGTTTTGAATTTGTTCCTGATAAAAAAAGTGATGAAAAAACAGTACAGGTACCCATACAGCATCTTATGCTTGAAGCAGCAAGAAAGATAGATGAATGGGAACAGATAGAAAGATTTATTCCTGATACAGATGGTATTGTTGATATTGTTGAAAATCCTGAAACAGGAACGGAGAACATCAAACTAACATCTGATGAATGGAAAATGCTTACATTTGTTGATGGCAAATTAACAATAAAAGAACTTGCATTAAAGGTAAATCAATCCGAATTTGTTACTGCAAAGATATTTGTCGGATTAATGTCTTCCGGACTTGTTTATATGAAAGAAAATCTTGAAAAAAAGGCTGCTAAAGAAAAATTGAAACAAGAGAAAATAGATAAGAAAAAGGAAAAGGAAGAAAAGAAAAAGGGATTGGGAAGATTTTTTTCAAGATAATGTTTTGTCTTTTAAAATTATAAAATATTTTTCAAGTAATAATTTTAAATTTTTCACATCATACATATTATACTCTATAAGAATTTCAAGTGCTATTTTATTCCCGTCAATATACTTATTCCATAATTTTACTGCATCATAACCTGTAAAGTTTTTAATCCTATTTGGACGCGGAATGTTTTCCTGTTTTTCAAGTTTTTTCAAACTACCTTTCCAGTCCGCCTGTGAAGATGCTCTCAGCAAATCAAAATGTAATATTGGAATATCAATAAATGGGAATTCCTTTTTTATTACAGGAATATCAAAGATCAAGCCATTGAATGTCACAATGGCTTTTGGCAGAGAAAACATCCACTCTAATTTTGCAATATTTTCACCTCTTGTATAGTAATGATAGTTTTCCCCAATAAATAACCCCACAACCGTTATTTCACCATTAATATCTGTTTCAATATCCACAAAACCTGTTTCATTTATATATGGTCCCAAAATTCTCCAATAATCCTTATGTTCCATTTTTTCTGTAAAAAACACTATATCATCTTTCATAAATTTTTTTATTGATTTCCTGATATGCCTTTCAAAGTCATCATTTCTTGATTTGTTAAATGGTAAATTTCCCGGATTTCTTAAAACATCCCACCATTTATTATATCCGCACTTCCATAACTGACTTTCCGTTTTATAACTAATATTGTCAATGTGTATGTATGTTGATGTTAACATATAATTCCTCTATTTCTTCAACTGTTAAATGCATAATTCTTTTATCAATACCATTATTGTAAACCGTATTTACCTTTTTTCTTTTTTCCCCACTCAATTTAACAAGAAATTCCCAATACTTAATAAACTTCTTTATTTTACTATCTTTTCTTTTTAGATAAATAAAAGAAGAGTCAATCGCAGGTATTGGTGAAAATGCACTTTTATCAATATTAAGTAATTTATCAATTTCAAAAAATGTATTTGCAAATAATGAAATTGGAACAATATTCTTATTGATTAGTTTGTCTGCAAATTCCTTTTGTACAATAACATATACTTGCTTTACTAAGGGTGATACTATGGTTTTTTTTATAATATCCCTTGTAATACTATATGGAATTGCTCCAATAATAGTATCACAATCAAAATCAATATTCCTTATATCATTATTAATTATTTTAACTGCCTTGCTTTCATATTTCTCACTTAATATTCCAATTAATTTAGTATCTTTCTCAATAAGAACCAATTGTTTGGGAGATCTTCTGAGAATAATATCTGTTAAAGCACCTCTGCCGGGACCAATTTCAATAATTGTATTATTGTTCAGCATAGGAATTAATTTCTCAATATCATCAAGGACCATCTCATTTGTAAGAAAATGCTGCGATAATCTTTTATTAGCCATTATTATTATTTATAAATCTTAAAAAATTATTATATACCACTTCTTTCAATTCATCCATTTCAATATTAAAATAATCCGATATAAATTTATAAACATAAACTACATATTCACTTCTGTTTCTTTTCCCACGAAAGGGAACAGGTGTAAGGTATGGAGCATCTGTTTCAATGATCATTTTATCAATATACTCTGTTTCCAATATTTCTTTTAATGAAGAATTCTTGAATGTAATAACGCCATTAATGCCAAAATAGTATCCTCTTCTATATATCTCTTCAAGATGCCGCTTTTCTCCTGTAAAACTGTGAAACTCAACATTTACTAATGAAAAATCCTTTAAGATCTCAAGTGCTTCATCATAAGCATCCCTGATATGAAGCATTGCTGGAATTTTTAATTTTTCCGCAATTTTTAATTGGGATATAAATAATTCTTTCTGAATACTTATATTTTCTTCCTTTTTATACCAATACCTATCAATACCAATCTCACCAATACCATTATAGCCCCCGCTTTTTAGTAATTCTGTTATTTTATCCAATTCATCTGTTTTGCATTTCCCCGCATAATGTGGATGAATGCCTGCAAAGGCATATACTTCAAAATCATCTGGAAACTTCAATTCCATTATTGCCTTTGATGAATCATAATCATAGCCAACATTACAAATTACCCGCACATTTTCCTTGCGTAATGATTCAATCATGTGTTTTCGGTTTTCTGAAAACTCATCCATCTGAAGATGTGTATGTCCATCAAGAAATGATTTATCCGACATTATCACCGGGATTTGCCTCATCAGAAGCAAAAACTACTCTTAAATGTTTCTTATCCTTATCAGAGGCAGCAAGCAGCATACCCTTTGATTCAACACCTCTTATCTTTGCCGGCTTAAGATTTTTTACAACAATAATGTTTTTACCAATAATATCATCTGGCTTATAAAATTCTGCAATACCTGCAATAATTGTTCTTTTCTCGCATCCAATGTCAATCTTTAATTTCAGTAATTTATCTGCTTTTTTTACTTTTTCAGCTTCAAGGATCTTTGCAACAACAAGTTGTGTCTTCTTAAATTCCCCAAATTCTATCATATCTCCCTGCTCTTCCTTTTTTGACCCGAACATTTTTTCTCGCTGTAATTCAATGGTTTTATCTTCAATTTTAGAGAATAGAATTGGCATCTTGTGAGTTGTTAATTTAAGAAGTGGTTCAATGTTCTTATAATCATCCCAATCCAAATTATCAATACCAAGAAATTTCTGTATCTTTGTTGCAGTAAATGGAATAAATGGTTCTGAAGCAATAGATAATATTGTAACCGCTTTAAGACATACATAAAGAACAGTATTAAGCCGCTTTTTGTCATTTTTTAATGTCCATGGTTCTGTTATGGTAAAATATTTATTTGATTCTCTTGCAATATCCATAAATTCATAAACCGCTTTTCTAGATTTATAATTTTCAATGTATTTTCCCATTAATTCCATTTTTTTATTGATTATATCCAAAAATTCCTTATCTGTGTCTTGAAGGTCTATATTGGCATTTAATTCAGCATTATTATATTTTTGTATAAACACAATTGTTCTATTTATGAAATTACCAAAAATATCTGCAAGTTCCGAATTGTTTTTTGTCTGAAAATCTTTCCATGAAAAATCGGAATCCTTATTTTCAGGCAAATTTACAGCCAAGGTGTATCTCATAATATCAGGAGGAAAATCATTAAGATAATCATTAAGCCATATAGCATTATTTCTTGATGTTGATATTTTCTGTCCCTCAATGTTTAAATACTCATTTGCAGGAATATCATATGGAAGATTATAATTATCATTAATACCCATAAGCATTGAAGGCCATATCACAGCATGAAAAACAATATTATCCTTTCCTAAAAAGTGAATAAGTCGTGAGTCATTCCCTTTCCAATAGTCCATCCATTTATCCGGTTTTCCTATTCTCTCCGCCCATTCCATTGTTGAAGTAATATAGCCAATAGGAGCATCAAACCATACATATAAAACCTTATTTTCATAGCCATCAATGGGAATTTCAACTCCCCATTTTAAATCCCTTGTCATTGCTCTTGGTTTGAGTCCTTCCTTTATCCAACCCAATGCAAACTCTCTAACATTACTTTTCCAATTGGTTTTACTTTCTAACCATACTTTCAATTTTTCTTGAAACTCATTAAGCTTGAGAAAAAAATGTTCTGTTTCCTTGATTATTGGCTTAGAGCCGCACAATTTACATTTTGGTTCAATAAGGGATACATTATCAATAACACGTCCACATTTATCACATTGATCTCCCCTTGCTCCATCAAATTTACAATGCGGGCATATGCCTTCAACATATCTGTCAGGTAAAAATCTTTCGCACTTTTCACAAAAATATTGATTTTCTGATTTCTTTTCCAAATATCCATTTTCATAAAGACGCTTAAAGAAGTACCTTGCATTTTTATGATGAAGATGTCTTGATGTTTTTGAAAAATTATCAAAATTGATGCCAAATTTTATAAAACTATCTTTCATTAAATCATGATAATAATCTGCAATCTCTTGTGGTGTTTTTTCCTTTTCTTCTGCTTTTATTGTAACAGGCACTCCATGCTCATCACTGCCGCATATAAAGAGAACATCCTTGTTTTTCATTCTCATATATCTTACATATATGTCTGCCGGCAAATAAGCTCCAGCAAGATGTCCTAAATGAATAGGTCCATTTGCATATGGCAGGGCTGCTGTAACAAGATATTTAGTCATTTTTTCCTTCTTTTTTAACTTCTTCCATTGGCACATATCTTATTCTTTTTTCCTTTATTTCATTGAATTCCTCTAATGTATGTGTTATCACTCCTCCATTCTCTTCAACATTTTCATATTGTACTGTAATCTTGCTTCTGAATATATCTACTTTCATTATTTTGCCTTTACCATATTTTGATGTATTTAAAAAAGAATAGCAGGGTGGAAATTTTTTATTAACTTCTTCATAAAAATCTATTTCATACATAAGGCAGCATAAAAGTCTTCCACACATACCAGATACCTTTTGTGGAGTCATAGAAAGATTTTGATCTTTTAATATTTGTAATCCTATTGCTTTGAAATTTGTTAGAAAACGCGTACAGCATAAATCCAGTCCGCATGGACCAACTCCTCCAAGATGCTTTGCATAATCCCTTACTCCTATCTGTTTCATTCTGATTCTTGTGTGATAATGCCCGGCAAGATCTTTTACTAATTGTCTAAAATCTATTCTTTTTTCTGATATAAAATAGAATGTCATTCTCTGCCCATCATAATGAATTTGTATATCAACAAGTTTAATGCTTAATTTATGTTTCTCAATAATATCTTGGGATATTTTTAATGAATTTCTTTCCTTTATTTCATATGAACGCAATAAGCGCATATCATCTGCCGTTGTGCTTCTTATTACTTTCCCTGATGATTCCTTTACTTCACTTGCCTGCACATTAAGCACTTTTCCAATATCCAGCCCCTGCTCATGTTTACATACCGCTAAATCATTTTCCTTTAAATCAACATTCTGAGGTATATGAAAAAACTCTCTTTCATGTCCTCTAAATTCAACTCTGGCATACATTACTAACCTCTTTTATTGAAAATATTGTTATAAGATATTTGATTATTCTCTCTGTTGGAATATTTCTTTTTATGTCGCCCTCTATTTGTATCAATTCATCTGCTATACTATTCAAATTCTCTGTTTTATATTTTGATAAAGGAGATTTATTCTTTTCTTTAATATTCCTTTCTATTATTGCTGTATTAATAGCCTGTAAAAGTATTTTTATTAAATATAAGAGAAATGTTTGTTTGATACCTACATCAGATATATATTCCTTTTTCTCCTTTTTCCCCATTTTATCTTCTCTTTTCTTTTTCTCCATTTCTTCTTTCTTCTTTTCACGAGCAATGATTTTTCTCAATAGATCCATCATTGACTTTTCTTTTCTATTTAGAATCATCTCTAAAATACTTTTTCTATCTGTAATACCGGCTATTAACTCCGCACTTCTTATATTCTCAAATGTTCCGTCCATTAAATTTAATGCTTCTTCCGATATTTCCTGTCCATCTTTTTCTCTTATATAGTCCCTTATTTCATCATTGGATAAATATCCGAATTTCATTAATTGGCATCTTGATACAATTGTTGGAAGAATGTTATTTAAATTATCTGTTGTAAGAATAAGTATAGTATTTGATGGCGGTTCTTCAAGCAATTTAAGAAAACTATTTGCACCCTCTTTTCTCATTTTTTCAGCATTTTTAATGATTATTACCTTTTTATCCGCTATATATGCTGTCTTATTTGAATAAATGATCAGTTCTCTTATTACATCAATTGATATATTGGCATTTTTTTCCATTTTTGCAAATATATCCATTTCAGTATTTTCTCGTATTTGTTTCATAATCTTTTTTCTCATTCCAACAAGAAAATTACTCTCTGTTTTCATATCTTTTTTCAAAAATGGAAAAACAATAGTTAAGTCCGGGAAAATGTATGAGTCCATATCTTTTCTGTATTTTTCACCAATTATATTTTTAGCAAATTCAACTGCCATTGAAAATTTGCCCACCTTTGCAGGACCTGAAAACAAATATGCATGTGCAAGTCGATTATCCTTAATAATCTTTATAAGCCGACTCTTAGTATTATTGTGACCGTAAATATTCTTATACATTTATTTTAAATAATTAGATGGATTCAATGGTTTGCCATCTTTTCTAATTTCAAAATGCAGAATTGCTCCTGATAGTGATCCTGTATCACCACAAGTTCCTATTGCTTCTGCATTCATAACCGGTTGATTTAGAATTACATTCATCTCCTCTAAATGTGCATACAATGTAAAGTATCCATTCCCATGATCAAGCATAATAACATTCCCATATCCAAGAAATTTATCTGCATAAATCACATCTCCATCACATACTGCATAAACAGGTTCTCCCTTTTTTACTTTTATATCAATACCATTATTAAGGGTTTTCGTATTATATTTCGGATGCCTTACTGTACCAAATTTAGAAATAACTTTTCCACTTGCAGGGCATATTACCTTTTTTTTATTCTTATCAAAGTAATGCTGTCCCTTCTTCACATCTCTATTTTTATTAATATTGGTATTTGCAACACGCAATTTGTTGATAAGATACTGTAAAGATTCTTTTGATTTGATTAATTCTTTTTCCAATTTTCTCTGTTTTTGTTGTTCGCCTGAAAGTTTATTTAAAAATATTTGTTTGTTTTGCTTTTCTATTTGCAATGTTTCCTTTTCATTTTCTGCTTCATCTCTTATGATTTTTAATTGTTCTCTATTAATGCTCATTTCATTAATTCTTCTATTTAATATATTTTGTGTGTAGAAGACCTTATCATACAGTTTCTTATCTTGCTTTGCTAATGTTGATAGATACATTAATCTATTGGATAAGTCCGAAAATGATTTTGATGTGAACATAATTTCAAATGTATGGATTTTACCTTTTTTATAAAGGGAAACTATTCTCTTTTTTAATGCTTCTTTCCTAACAACCAATTCTATTTCCAATGAGTCTATTTCAATACCCAAAATGGTAATTCTTGTTGTCAAAAGAGAATCTCTTCTCTCCATTTCATTTATTAGTAAATCCGTTAAATATATCTCATCATCCATTCTGTTTAAAACAAGCAATGTTTTGCTGCGTTGAATATTTATACTATCTTTTTTTGATTTAACACTATTAAGTTGTTTTTTAATTTCTCCAAGTTTCTTCTCATTCTGCTTTATCTTTTCCTGGAAATCGGTTTGTGCAGAAATATTGAGAAAAACAATTATTATAAAAAAACTAAACAGAATTTTTAATAATTTCATTTATAATATCTCCTTTGGAAATATTTTCCATTTCTCCCTTAAATGAGAGAATTAATCTATGTTCAAGAACCATTGGCAGTACTTTTTTAATATCTTCAATATCGGGAGTTAATCTTCCCTTTATCAATGCATGTGCCTTTGCTGCTATAAGCATATATATTCCTGCTCTGGGACTAGCTCCCCATTTGATCATTTCCTTAACATTCTTTATAGAACTCGTTTCAGGTCTTGTATTTCTTAAAATATTTACAACCAATCTTTCAATATTGGAACCAGCTGGCATTTCGCGAACAATATTTTGAAGTTTTATAATTTCATCTTTTTTAATAATTCCCTTTTTTATCTTATACTCCTCATCAATCTGTCTGTTTCCAACAATCATTGTTTCTTCATCTTTAGAAGGATAATCAATACTGATTCTAAACATAAATCTATCAAGCTGTGCTTCGGGTAATGGATATGTACCTTCCTGTTCAATAGGATTTTGGGTTGCGAATACATTAAAAGGTCTTGTTAGATCATAATGCTCACCCTCAATACTTATCATTCTCTCTTCCATTGCCTGTAATAATGCTGCCTGCGTTTTTGGCGGTGTTCTATTTATTTCATCAGCAAGAAGAATATTACAAAAAACAGGTCCCTTAACAAATCCATAATCGGTTTCTCCCTTTTTATTCTTTTTTAAAAGAACAGTGCCCAAAATATCTGAAGGCATCAAATCAGGAGTAAACTGAATTCTATTAAAAGAAAGATCCGTTGTCATTGCCAGTAGTTTTACTATAAGCGTTTTTGCAAGTCCCGGCACACCAACAATAATTGAATGTGCATTACACATTAGCGTAATCAAAATAAAATCAAGGGTCTCATCCTGACCAATAATAACATTATGCAGATTATCTTTTATACGATTATATAAGTCCGCTGCAAATTCATTATTCGTCATTTGCTGTTTCCATATTTTCTACTTTGTTTTCGGTTCCATTTTCATTTGCATCATCATTATTAGTCGGCACCTCATCCTCATTTGCAAGAATTGCAACATCAACTAATTTATCATCAAGATTAAGATTCATTAGTCTAACTCCCGCAGTATTTCTTCCGATTTCTCTTATATTATTAACCGACATTCTTATTATTGTTCCTGTTTCTGCAATTAATAGGAGTTCTTCATTATCCAAAACCTCCATTGCACTTATAACCTTACCATTTCTTGCATTGGTCTTTATTCCAATAACACCCTTGCCGCCTCTATGCATTCTTCTAAAGGCATTCATTGATGTTCTTTTTCCATATCCATTTTCTGTTGCAATAAATAAGCCCGTTGTTTCTCTTTTTACTATTACAGTATTAATAACATAATCGTCTTTTGAAAGATTTATTGCTTTTACTCCGGCTGTATTTCGTCCCATATTTCTTACTTCTTTTTCCGAGAATCTTATGGCACTGCCTTTTCTTGATACAACAATAATATCCCTATTTCCATTTGTTAAATGTACATCAGCAAGATTATCACCATCTCTAAGGATTATTGCCCTTATGCCGCCTTTCCTTGGTTTACTGAATGCAGGTAATTCGGTTTTTTTAGCAAGACCTTTTTCAGTAACAAAAAAGACATATTTATCTTTATTAAATTCTCTTACAGGCATAAGACCTGCAATCTTTTCATCCTTATCAAGTTCAAGAAGATTGATTATTGCTCTTCCCTTTGAGAGTCGTCCACCCTCAGGCACCTTAAATACCTTAAGCCAATATACCTTACCCTTGTTTGTAAAGAAAAGAATATATTGATGTGTAGAGGCAATGAATATCCGTTCAGCAAAATCATCCTTTTGGGTTTTCATTCCTGCAATGCCCTTTCCACCTCTATGCTGCTGTCTATATGAACTTATGGACTGTCTTTTTATATATCCATTATGGGATACATTAACAATAACCTTTTCATCTGCAATCAGATCCTCTATGATCAAATCCTCATCTTCTGAAGCAACAATTTCTGTTAATCTTTTATCGCCGTATTTTTCTTTTATATATAATAATTCTTCCTTTACTACTTTAAAAATCTGTGTTTCTGATGAAAGAATAAATTTCAGTTTTTCAATTGTTTTTATTAATTCAACATACTCTGCTTCAAGTTTATCTCTTTCAAGTGATGTTAATCGTGAAAGACGCATATCAAGTATTGCTTTTGCCTGTTCCTCACTTAATGAGAATCTCTCTCTAAGATTAAGTGATGCTGTTGTTACATCGGGAGATGATTTAATTATTCTTACAACCTCATCAATATTATCAACAGCAATTTTTAAGCCCTCAACAATATGAGCTCTCTTTTCTGCTTTATCTAATTCAAATTGAGTTCTTCTTGTTACAATCTCTTTTCTATGCTCAACATAATACTTTATCATTTGCTTTAGGTTTAAAACCTTTGGAACATTATTAACAAGCGAAATGAACATAATAGAATAGGATGTCTTTAATTGGGTATGCTGTAAAAGTTGATTAACTACCACATTTCTATTTGCTGATTTTTTTAGTTCAACAACAATGCGCATACCATCTTTGTCTGATTCATCTCTCATATCGGAAATATCTGTTATCTTTTTTGTATTTACAAGTTCGGCTATCTTTTCAATCATATTTGTAACATTGATTTGATATGGAACTTCTGTAATAATGATTTGTTCCCTGTCATTCTTTTTTGTTTCGAATTTAATTCTTGCTTTAAGAATGATCTTACCCTTACCTGTTTCATATGCATTTCTTATTCCTGTCATACCCTGAATAATACCGCCTGTTGGGAAATCCGGTCCCTTTATATGCTCCATAAGTTCAACAACGGTTATTTCAGGATTATCAATATAAGAAATAACTCCATCTATTGTCTCAACTATATTATGAGGGGGAATATTGGTAGCCATTCCTACAGCAATACCTGATGCTCCATTTATAAGAAGATTTGGAGCCATTGCAGGAAGCACAACCGGTTCACTAAATGAACCATCAAAATTGGGCATAAAATCAACCGTTTTTTTATCAATATCAAGAAGCATTTCTTCTGCAAGCCGTTGTAATCTTGATTCGGTATATCTATATGCAGCTGCATTATCTCCATAAATGGAACCAAAGTTGCCCTGTCCCTGCACCATTGGATATCTTAATGAAAAATCCTGTGCCATTCTTACAAGTGAATCATAGATTGCCTTATCACCATGTGGATGATATTTTCCAAGCACTTCTCCAACAACTGTTGCTGACTTTCTAAATGCTTTATTGTGATATAATCCCAGTTCCTTCATTGCAAATAGAATTCTTCTATGAACAGGTTTTAATCCATCACGCACATCCGGCAATGCCCTGCTGACAATAACAGACATTGCATATTCCATGTAAGATTTCTTCATTTCATCTTCAATATTTGTACTTATTATGCGTTCTCTTCCAATTGCCATTTCTTCTCCTTTAGAGTTTTGGATAGTCCTTATGTTTCACTATTCCTGTATTCTTATCATATTTGTAATCACTTATAGGCATATTTAAATTT
>JAUVJU010000108.1 GCA_030592285.1 Caldifarciminota bacterium | reverse complement strand
TTAATACAATATGCATAATGGAAAAATTATTTGAGAAATTTTATAAAAAGCTAAACTATATTTCACTCGATTTTATTCGCAGTATATATTATAACATCAATTGGGATGCACGTTTAATAGGAATAAAGGGAGCACGAGGTGTTGGTAAAACAACAATATTATTGCAATATATTAAAAAGAACCTTGAGCTTAATTGTGTAAATCCCGCCGCCGGCTCTTGCAAAAAGAGCTAATAGTGATGCACCCATTGCATATCCATTTATTGCAGCAGGAGCACCTTTAAAAAATATGTATAGTATTGTTAAGCCCAATAATGAAATTGATGTTATGGTTAATCCGGTTGTCGCACCGGCAGTAAATGATACTCTAATTGCAGGAATAATACCCTTTGATGCTGCCTGTGCTGTTCTGGAATTTGCTCTTGTTCCAACCCACATAGCAATATAGCCTGCAGATCCGGATACAATAGCTCCAATAACAAAACATATTGCTGTTCTATAATCAATTGCAATATTTTTATTTACTAAGGGTGCCACACTTATCAAAATTGCAATTGCCATGATCACAACAGATACATAAGCATATTCCCTTTTCATAAATGTTGAAGCACCATTCTGAATAAGTGTTGATAATTCCCTCATTTTATCATTTCCGGGACTTTCTTTCAATAAATTTACAACAAGAATTATTACAAATCCAAGTCCCATTAATGACGCAATAATAGATGCCATTATCTCATTCATCAATTCTCCTTTGATTTATTTCATTCATAGACATAGTTATTCCTAAATTAATAATTGTTTCTATAGCATTAGCACCTGAAACCTTTAATTCCTCTAAAATATCATTGTTCTCAAATTTAGAAAGAACATAATCGGATGATTCTCCATTAAAATCATTACCAATACCAATTCTTAGCCTTGGAATTTCATCTGTTCCCATAATACTGATCACTGATTTAAGTCCATTATGACCACCTGCTGAACCCGCTTCTCTAAGCCTTAATTGTCCCAATTCCAGATTATAATCATCTGAAACAATTACGGTATCATAAATATCTATTCCAAATATTTCAGTCACTTCTCTTACTGCAAATCCGCTTCTATTCATATATGTTGTAGGTTTAACCAAAAATATTTCTTCATTATTACACATATATCTACAAAAAAAAAAGACCCTTTTCCCGGCTTGAATTTTATGCTTTTTCTCTGTACCAATTCATCAAGCACAATAAAACCAATATTGTGTTTTGTTAATCTGTACTCCTTTCCAATATTTCCAAGTCCTATAAAACACTTCATTTCTTTGAATCACCCTCATCTTTTGTATCTGTGTCTTTCTTTTCACCAATAACTTCCGGTTCCAATGCTTCTGTTCCTACTGCTTCTTCTTCTCCTTCAGGTGTTTCCTCTACCTCAACCCTTGGTGCCAAAACAGTACAAATAGTTCTTTGTGGCGGTTCTAAAATTTCACCATCCTCAAATTTAATATCTCTAATATGTAATGAGTCACCTGTTTGTAATTTTTCTACATTAAATTCAAAATGCTCAGGCATCTTCATAGGTAGTACCTTTACTGATACCTCTCTAATAAGTTGTTCAAGCACTCCGCCTTCCTTTACTCCAAGAGCAGTACCAATAAGTTTAACAGGAATATCTGCCTTGATCATTTGTCCTTTATGGAGAATATGAAAGTCAATATGTGTTATTTGATATGTTTTTGGATTCCTTTGAATATCCTTAATAAGGGTCATCTGTTTCTTCTTGCCCAATACAATATTAATAATAGTATTTTCTTTACCTACTGTGTGAAAATACTTTGCAATTTCCATTGTCTTAACAACAAAAGATCTTGTTTTTTCACCATGGCCATATGCAACACATGGGATCATATTCTGTCTTCTTAATTCTTTTAGATCCTGTTTTGATCCTATTTCTCTTTTTTCAATAGGTAAACTATATTGAATCATTGTTCCTCCTAGTCAAATAATACACTGATGGATTTATTTGAATTTACTCTTTTAATAACATCTGCAAATAATTTTGCACAAGATAATATCTGTATCTTATCAATCTTCTTTTCTTCACTTATATCAATACTATTTGTAGTAATAAGCCTATCAATAGGTGATGATTTTAGATAGTCTATTGCAGTCCCTGAAAGTATTGAATGTGTAACAACAGTATTGATCTCCTTTGCTCCATTTTCTTTAAGTGCATATGCTGCCTTTGTAATAGTGCCCGCAGTATCAATTATATCATCTACCATAATAACATTTTTATTATTAACATCTCCAACTACATGCATAATAGATGTCTCATTCGGTTTTGATCTTCTCTTATCCATAATTGCAATCGGTAATTCACCCAATTTTTTTGCAAAACTTCTTGCTTTATTAACTCTGCCAGCATCCGGGGATACAATGACAGCATTTTCAATATTCAAATTCTCTTTTATAAAATCAATAAATATTGGTGCTGAATATAAATGGTCAACAGGATAATTAAAGAATCCCTGTATCTGTTCAGCATGAAGTTCTAAGGTCATAACCCTTGTTGTTCCTGCAGTCATAAGAAGATCTGCAACCAATTTACCTGATATGGGAACACGCGGACAATCCTTTTTATCCTGTCTTGCATAACCATAATAAGGAATAACAGAAGTAATGCTACCTGCAGAAGCTCTCTTCAATGCATCAATAAGAAGCAGCAGTTCAATAAGATTCTCAGCAGGAGGGTTAGTGGACTGTATAACAAATACATGATCTCCCCTTACCGATTCATTTATTTGAATACGAATCTCACCATCTGAAAATCGTGATACAACAGAATCTAAAAGTGGAATATCAAGATTCTTTGAGATTTCTTTTGCTAATGTAACATTAGCATTACCTGAAATTAACTTCATACCTATTGGCATATTTACCTCACTTATACTGGGGTGGTAGGATTCGAACCTACGAATGCGGGAACCAAAGTCCCGTGGCTTGCCACTTGCCGACACCCCAGTTGGGATTATTCGCTTTCTGTTTCTTCTGTGGTTTCTGGTTCACCTGGAGAATCAAAATCCTCAGAATAATCAGTATTTGCGTTTCCTTCCTGAGCTTTTTTGAACTCTTCTTCGTACTTCTCGAGAATAACCTGTTCAATTTTCTGTCTCATCTCATTATTAATGGGATGAGCAATGTCTCTGTAAGTACCGTCTTTTGCTTTCCTTGATGGCATGGAAATGAAAAGACCCTTTTGACCATCAATCACTTTAAGTCCTCTTACAACAAAACTGTCTTCAAAGGTGATATTGGCAAAAGCCTTTAATTTGGGTTCATCTCTTAATGTAATCCTTACTTCTGTAATCTCCATGAGATCCTCCTACATTGATGTTAGAAAATTTTCTTTTATCAGGTCTCTGGTTAGCAGTTTTGTTGAAAAAACCACATTTCCTCCAAAGACACTCTCTATTTGAATAGGGTCTATTTCCTTATCAAAAATACCGAATACGGCTGAGCCGGTTCCGGTCATCATAGCAATTATTGGATTTAATTTTAACATTTTATTTTTGATCTCTTTGATCCTTGGATAGAAATCAAAAATTAATGGTTCAAATACATTATTATTGCTTTTCAAAGAACTAATAAAGTCCTTAACTGATTTATTTAAGTTCTTTATATTAATGGTTTTCCTGTTTTCTGTCAAGTGCTTTTTGACATTATCATAAGCCCATTTTGTTGATACCTGAATATTCGGATAAACTATGACTATATTTAACTTATAAAGACGCTTATTAGAAATTTCAGTTAATTTCTCACCAAGCCCCTCGCCAAGTGCAGTGCCTCCCTTAACAAGAAACACAACATCAGCACCAACATCAAGTGCAAATTCCATTAATTGCTCTTCTTTAAATGGTTTATCATAGTATTCATTTAAGAATCTTAATATTGCTGCTCCATCCGCACTACCACCCCCTAATCCGCTGCCTATTGGTATATTTTTTTTGAGATCAATAGAGAAATCCTGCCATTTTCCTTTATACTGTGATTTAAAAATACTGTATGCTTTGATTAGCGTATTACTATTATTTAATGGAATGTTTTTGTTATCAATATTTATCCTGAATTCATTGGATTCATCTGCAGTAATTTCATCATATAGGTCAATTGATTGGAAAATGGTATATATGTTATGATACCCATCTGCTCTTTTTCCTATTACATCAAGATGCAAATTAACTTTACAATATGCTTTTATGAGATATCTGTCCATTAACACTATCCATAAGATGCTTGAATTTCACTATCATTTCCGGCTTCTGCTCAATAATATTTCCAGTAACAATATAATCAGCTCCATTTTTATATACCTGTCTGGCTGTCTTTATATCCTTTATGCCGCCGCCTACAATAATTGGTTTATTTAATATTTTTCTTGCTAATTTAATAATTGTTGGTGATACAGGTAAATTTGTACCGCTGCCGCCCTCTAAATAAATAACATCATAGCCCAGTAATTGTGATGCCATAAAATATTTTTCAGCATTAGAATAATCATTTGGTTTTATTGGTATAATACCGGTTTCTTTTATAACTGATAATTTTTGGGATTTTGCAATAATAATATAGGCAGTATTTATAATTTCAATACCTGATTTGTATAAACGCTTTCCCGCCTCTAAATGTTCTTCAATCAAATATCTGCTATTTCTGCTATTTAATAGTGTAAGAAGGAACATTGAATCTACCTTATCTGATATCTGATAATGGGAACCGGGAAATGAAATTAATGGAATATTGGTTTTACTCTTTATAAGTTTAACAAAACCATCATAGCCATTAATTTTTTTACTGCTGCCGCCTATCATTATACCGTTAATTTTACACTTATTGGCATAATATAAAATATTATCATAGTTAATGTTTCTCTTCTCAGGGTCAAGAAGAATAAGGTAACCCTTTTTCCTTCTTTTGAATGTTGTCAGTATTTTTCTTTTTATACCCATAATAACTTTAATAGTATTCTAATCATAGTTCTCTTAGATGCAATACCTTTCATTAATAATCCAAATTGTTTTATTCGCTCAAAAAGTCCCTGCAGTCCATTAATGGATTCATAAAATTCATTTGACAGGATCTCCTTATTATTAAGCATTGATAAAATGGATTTGAACATTTCATCTAATTCCCGTTCTTTCATATTTTCCATAATGATTTTGAGTTTTAACTGCATTTTAAGTGAAAACAAATTATCCCTTTTTATCAAATCAGTATAGTATTTCATTGCTTTTTCAGATAGATCATTCATTCTTATTGCTCTAATTGCAGTTAAGGCAGCTAATCTGCCTGTTCTTAGTGCATTATCTATGCCTCCGCCTGTAATGGGATCTACATATTTTCCTGCATCTCCAACTATTAAAAGATTATCCGAATATGGTTTTCTCAATGGATTAACAGGCACTGCCCCCGCCTTTTTTTCAAGAATATTTGCATTTTTATAATTCAATTCTATGTATTCATTAAGTATGTCTTTTGCTTTTTTCTTACTTTTAGATGGTATAACTCCAAGCCCGATATTTGCTTCATTACCGCCTCTTGGGAATACCCAGGTATAACCATATCTTGCAAATTTCGGAGAATAATCAAAAATGATTTCCTTTTCACTAATACTATCATGCGTTAATATGTATTCACAGCATGAATAAATATCATTAAGTTCAGTTGTTGTATTAATGCCGAAATATCTTGCACATTTAGATTCCACACCATCAGCCGCAATAAAGATACTTGCAATATATTTATTAGCATTTGTTTCAATTATCATTTTATTATTTTCTCTATTGCCATTAATAACCGGCTCATTGGTTTTAATGATAACACCGCTATTAACAGCAAGCAATGCAATATATTTATCAAAGAGTTCTCTATTGAGAATAACACCCATATCCGGAATATCCGTATAAGATATAGAGTCATTGTATTTCACAATCAATTTACTAAATGAATTTCTAATGATCTCTTGTGGAAATTTATCAAAGAATAATTCTAATGTTCTATTTGATACTCCCTCAGCACATAGAATAGGTTTTCCAATCTCTTCATCTTTTTCAAGAACCAATACGGATAGATCGTTTAATGAGGCAGTATATGCAGCATAAAGTCCGGCAGGTCCGGCTCCGGCAACAATTATATCAAATTCTTTCATTAAACCCCGCAATTGTTATTTTATGAATTGCTGCATATATATTATAACAATGGATCATTTTTATCTTTTTTGCTGATGCTTTTTATTTGTCTTTTTTTCAATATATTCCTTTGATGATCGCTTTCTCTCATTCACATTAAGAATTGTTTTTCTCAATCTAATACTTTTGGGGGTTATTTCCATCAATTCATCATCTTCTATATATTCAAGTGCCTGTTCAATTGTAAATATTCTTGGTGTTGTTAATTTAATTGCATCATCGGCTCCCGATGCTCTCATATTTGTAAGTTTTTTCCCTTTGCAAACATTAACAATCAAATCATTACCCTTGCTATTTGCTCCAATGATCATACCTGCATATACCTTAACACCAGGTCCAATAAACAGCTGCCCCCTACCCTGTAAATTATTGAGTGAAAAAGCTAATGATATTCCTTTTTCTAAAGCAATTAATACTCCTCTGCTTCTTCCCTCAATATCTCCCTTATAAAATTCATATTCATAAAAACTATGATTTAGTATGCCTGTTCCTCTTGTATTTGTCAAAAACTCATTTCTAAATCCCATTAGTCCCCTTGCCGGGACCATAAACTCAAGCCTTGTATAGCCATCGGCTCCCTGAACCATATTTATCATTTTCCCTTTCCTCTTTCCGAAAAGTTCAATAACAATACCAACATACTCATCATCAACATCAACAATTGCATG
>JAUVJU010000044.1 GCA_030592285.1 Caldifarciminota bacterium | reverse complement strand
CTCAAATTATTCCTGCTCAATACATTCCTTAGATTATTCGGAATGTACCTTTACTTGTGTGACGGAGTAGAAAAGATAATGCAATATAACAAAGAACAATATAATCATGATGCAAAGGTTCACACATTTACTCTGGGGAACTCTGAAAGAAGTATCGGGTTGCATCTATGCTCCCCAGAGTAAACAGTCCTCACCTTTCCAAAGAAAAATATTAGGAGCAGAAGCGGAGGAGGACAATCAATAAGTCCAATATATTCCTCAAATTACTCGGAATATACAACTTTTTTCTACGGAGAAAGACAACCAATATAATGAGCATCTGTGATACAATTGGTATTTACTATACTCGCAGCAGCTCATTTATTTGGTTGTGTGACGGAGTGGGAAAAAGGAAAAAATAAGAAATAAAAGATTTTCGTAATATATTCCTCAGATTATTCCTGCTCAATACATTCCTCAAATTATTCCTGCTCAACACATCATCTGAACAATGCATAAAAAATGATATTTGTTCCCATTTTTAATGCCTGTTCCCTCTTCTCCCATGGATCTTTATGTGTTTCATAAATAGCCCATCCGTCAGAAATATTTGTATTAAATGTATATAGAACAGATATTTTGCCATTAATAAAAATACAATAAGATGAGGGATTCCCTGTATAATGTTCATGTATCTTTGGCATATTATTAAATTTATAAATATTTGAGTATATCTCATTATTAACAGGTAATTTTATTACATTCCTGTCATCAAATAGATCATTCAGAAAGCCCGTAATATCGCGATTAAATCCATAATCATCATCTATATATAAAAAACCTCCATTTAACAGATACTTTTTTATATTATCAATTTCATTTTTTGAATATTTAATACCACCATGACCCGTCATAAAAAGAAATGGATAATCCATAATGCGTTTATCTGATATACTGAAAATTATTTGTGATGTATCCATTTTTAAATTAGTGTGTTCATTAATATACTTTGCAAGTATTTTAAGGCAATATTCATCATTATACCAGTCCCCGCCTTTATATTTAAGTCGCACAGGAGTAAAATCAAATGCAGATAAAAAATTTGATAAAAACAGAACAATAATAAAAATAATTATTCTGCAAAATACCATGTTAAACCACCCTTAATAAGATATTCATTATTATTAAAATTCAAATTTACACCTGCATATAGTTTCACATCTATGATCTTTGTTATTATTGCAGAGTATAATTCATTATTATCATTATAGGATACAAATATTCCCGGAATTAAATTTCCATTATAAAACGATTTTTCAATAAAACTATTAATATTGAATTCAAATTCATTTTTGTATGTACAAATTCCATTAAACATAATGTAATTATATTTAGCATCCATTGATGTTTTTAATGTGTATTGCATTGAATCCGCTTCAATCATTACAGCAAAATCTGAAAATATATTTGCATTTGCAAGTCTCATACCCCACTCTACTATATTCTCAGTATAACCGGAATAGTTTATGAATGATGAAATCATAGGTGCTATTCTGTATAATAGTCCTGCTGCAATTTTGACTTCATCATTATATAAAAATATTGGGACAAAAGTAAATTTATTAAATCTTATAGGATACATTATAGTAATGTCTTCTTTATGATCTTTACTGTTAATATCATATTCAATTGTGCCGGATAAGTGAAATCCCTTAACTGAGAGAGATATCCTTACAGGTAATATCCTATCATTATCATAGCCACCAACAATATATCCATACTCTGATGAGTAGCCCATAAGAACATTGTATTTATCCCTATCTACATCAGATATTAATAAAACATTTTTATACTTAAAATGCAATCTATTTTTATAATCATAAGGATTTTCATTTATCATTGAAATCATTGTATGACTCCTTAAATAATAATCATTATCCTTATAATAAAGTGATGCATATATACGATTCCTTAAATTACTATTAATGAATCCAATTCCGTAATTAAGATCATTTGAATATTCCTCAGTCATATATGCTTTTCCAATACGTGTATCTCTAAACATAATATTATAATCATAATCATAGTAATTTGTTTTTAAAAGCATTCTATCACTAAGAATAAATTCATTATCAGAAATGATCATTTCATCAAATACGCAGAGTTTTTGCAAATACATTGTTTCAAGAAAAAATGGATATGTTTCAAATGAAATATTTAGATCAGGAATATCCCTATCGGGAGAAAATCCGAAAATCAATAATGGAATAAGACACAGTAATAGTATTAATTTTCTCATTGACCAATAACCTTTACAGATACAATTCTGTTTCTTGGTTTATTATCAAAATCAATAAGTATTATCTGCTGCCATGTTCCTAAAAGTACATTTCCCTTTTCTACTTGAAATGTTTGGGATGTTTTTAATAATGAAGAACGAATATGTGAATACCCATTTCCATCATGCCATCTATTATTATGTTCATATTCCATACTTTGAGGAATATTTCTATCAAAATATTTTTCAATGTCTTCTACAAGTCCATCTTCATATTCCATTGTAGTAATACCGGCAGTTGAGCCAATAACAGCAACATTTACAAATCCTTCAATAATTCTTGAATTATTCACAATTGAACTAATCTTATCCGTTACATCAATTATATTTGTCTTGCTATTAGTATTATAATTAATTCTCTCTGCATATGAATTCATAATATTTCCTTTTTGTAACATTATAAAACATATCTCTGAACCGTGTCAAAGGAAAACCAACAATATTAAAATAATCCCCTTCTATGCTTTTTATAAACATTGATGCCTGTTCTTGTATTGCATAGGCACCAGCTTTATCTAAATAGCTCGCTTTTTCTAAATAAATCTTTATTTCTTCATGTTCTAACTTATAAAACTCAACGCTTGTTTTCACGCTTTCCACATGACTAATTCCATTATACAGCATGGAAATCCCGGAATAAACGAAATGGGTTTTTCCCGAAAGTGTTTTTATAATACTGTATGCATCATCATAATTAGTAGGTTTTCCAATAATTCTATTATCACAATAAACAATTGTATCACAACCAATAATTAGATCTTCTCTAAATTTATCTATTACGCTAATTGCCTTTTTGAAAGCACATTCTTTTACAAATTTCTCCGGATCACTAAATAAAATATCACTCTCATCAAATGCGTGACTTGTTGCAGTAAATTTTATTCCTGATGATCTTAAAATATCTTTTCTTCTTGGCGAATCAGAGGCAAGAATTATTTTCATAATAATAAAAAAAGGGGGAACAAGTTCCCCCTTTAAAATTCTTTCTTCTTTTCCTCTTAGTTCACTGACTGTTTAAACTTTGCACCTGGTTTGAAATGAGGAACCTTTGATGCTTTAATTTTAATTGCTTCACCAGTCTGTGGATTGATTCCCTTTCTTGCTTTTCTTTTCTTCACTGAGAATGTTCCAAAACCAACAAGTGTTACTTTCCTTTTTCTCTTCAGTTCTTTTTCAATGCCATGAAAAATTGAATCAACTGCCTGGTTTGCCTGTTTCTTTGTAAGTCCAACATCCTTTGCAACCATTTCGATCATTTCTTTTTTGTTCACTAAAACCTCCTAGGTTTATTTATCCTTCTATTAATCTATATATTAATCATTTTTCTATTTTTGTCAAGTGGAATTATGCAGTATCACTGCATCTGAAGAAACAAGGGTGCGAGAAGGTCTTTGTCAATGGCAATATCAGGCATTTCCTTTAATGATAAACTAAAATCATATTTGAATATCTCACCATATGTTGAAACGCTGAAAGCCGCTTTCCAGCAGTGCAAATCGCGATTTAGCGACACCTGCGATGATACTATTTCTTTACTGATTAGATCATAAAGCAATGACATTCTTACATTAAGATGATTACCTATTTGCATTGTTGAGCTTCCGGATAATTGATTTTTAATTATTGAATCTTCTGTAATATCTATAGATGAATTTACGGATATATCAATTTTTTTATCAGATAGAGGATTAAATAGTTTTTCGTGAAAATGTGAATTAATGGAATATGTAATATCTTTTGTATAAATATTATATCTAATACTTGCTGTTGAAGTGATAGGATATGAGGATAGTATTGAGATATTTGATGATAATGGATTTAATGAATCAGTATTAAAATTATAAGAAATGGAATTACTGTTTTTTAAAAGCATTTTTATTTTATCATTTCTCTTTCCTTCAAAATTATTACTAATTGAAAAACTTGCAGTTTTTGTATCAGTTGTTGAATCCTGATCTATTGAAGAATAATCCATAAACATATTTCTTGATATTTTGAAAGATACTCCTGGAAGAAAAGTATGTCTGAATTTTGAGAAACCCAAAAACCCAAATACGGATGTTCCATAAACCTGTGTATTGAAATTCGTTCCAGCCGATAAAACCCCTTTTGATGTCATTAAATCACTGTTTCTATAATATGAAAATGAAGTATTGGGTTTTAAATTAAAGAATTTGAATAATTTATAATATGTATTAAATGAATTATTTACTGATACCATATAATATTTTAATGTATCCGTTAAGGAGTATCTATAATTATTTGAAAACTCATGTGAATGATTATAATTTAATCCGTTTGGAATAATTGTCTTTATTGAAAATAATTTTATCTGTGAAATATAACCCCTGTATTTTGGCAAAGTCATTGTTAATGTATTGTCTGCGAAATTCTCATTATGATTTACCGCAATATATGGAGAATATTTTCCAATTTTTTTTGAGAGAGATAAAAATGTTTGAGTTGTTCTTTTTAATTCAACAATACTTGTATCTGTATAATCACTAAAAATAGAAATATCTGAGATAATATCCCATTTACTTTTAAGATATATCTCATAAGGTAATTTATGTGAATAATCCCCCTTTATTGACCATCTTTTATTAATATTCTCAAAAGCAATTGAACTATAAAGATTAAATACAACATATGGTTTAACAAGCACTCTCAATTCATAATTTACTAAAACTCCTCGATTCTGAACTAAATCACTTGCAAAGGTCATATCAGAAAAATCATTAAGTGCCCAGAAATATGTTAGGTTTCTAATATAAAATCCATTTACCGCATCATATCCAATATCTGGCATTAAAAACCCTGACTTTCTTGTTGATGCTGCGGGTATCATTGCAAATGGCAAAGCAAAAACCGGAACATTTCTTAAATAAAGAATTGCAGGCATTAATTGAATTCTGTCATTTTCATAATAAGTAATATTTGAACCAAATATCTTGTAATGTGGATTTCTTACACTATCACATGTTGTAAAATGTCCATTACTTATTTTTAATAAATTATCATTAATAGATGTTATCTTCTCTCCATAAAAATATCCCTTATCAATATGTGAATCTCCACCAAAAACAATCCCCTTTTCTTCCTCATAATAGAAATATATTGAATCACCATTTATTGTGTTATTTCCTCTTTTCAGAATAACGCTATTTAATGCTTTGAACAATTTTAATTCTGTATTTATTTCAGCATTTGAGGAAGTAATATTAAAATCATTGGATTTGAATATAACACTATTTTTGAGAATAACTATATTCCCATTATCAAGCATTATTATTTCATCTGCATCATAATTAATTGTTTTTTCACCTGAAATAATTATGCCTGTAAAAAAGACAAGAACAACTAAACAGAATTTATAAATTCTTTTTTTCATTTATTAGTGTAAAAATAATAAGTAGTAAAACTCCAATCACAACAGAAGAATCAGAAATATTAAATGTTGCATATCTCCATTTATTTATTCCAAAGTCCAAAAAATCAATAACTTCTCTATGCACAAGTCTATCATAGAAATTCCCAAAAGCACCGCCAATGACCATTGATAATGCTGTGATCTTAAAAGGTGTATAGGATGTTTTAACAAAATAGAACATTATAAATATTATTGCAATCACCGTAAGAGCCATCATTGTATAATAATTCCCAAATCTCAAACTAAAAGCAGCATATGGATTTGTTACATAAGTTAAACGAAAAAAATTTCCTATTACAGGTATTGATTCATACAAATGCATATTTAATGAAACTAATAATTTGGATAATCTATCAATGAATAATACGGCAATAATGATTGGCATTGCCAGTATTAGTTTTTTTTTCATATTTTATCCTTTAATCTTGTCTTTACAATCAAGGCATAATTTTGCAAATGGAATTGCATTTAAGCGCTTTTTAGGAATTGTTGATCCGCACATTTCACATATACCATAGGTACCTTCGCTTATATTATCTAATGCCTCATCTATAAGTCTAATTTCATTCATTATATTATTTATATTGACGGATAACTTTTCCATCATTGCAGCATCTGAACCCAGATCAGCACTATGAAAAGGATAGCTTGAGTTTTCTGATCCATGGTTTTCATTCATTTTAGTTTCATAATCCTTTAAAAGTGCTTCTTTCTCTTTCTTCAGTTTTGCAAGAAGATTTATAAAGTGCTTTTTATTTTTCTTATCCACCTTTGCCTCCTATTTGACCACATCAATACATCTATTACATAGGTCAGGATACTTTTCGTTTTTCCCAACCGTTTTAGAGATAATCCAGCATCTTGCACATTTATTTCCCTCTGCCTTTTCCGTATATATAAGGCAATTGGGATTCTTCATTTTTATTGGATCTTTTCCTAATGGACTCTCTAATACATCAACATTTGATACAATAAATAGTTCTTTCAGAAATTCACTGTAATTTTCAAAAAGGTTTTTTAATTCCTTATTATCTGTAAAGAGCAAAATCTTTGCTTCTAATGACTTGCCTATTGTATTGGAATTTCTCAAATTTTCAAGAGCAATATTAACTTTATCTTTCAATTTAATAAGAATCTGCCAATCATGTTCAAGCTGTTCATTTTTAAATCTATTAATATTAGAATCAATCACTTCAAGATGCACTGATTCTTCTTTTTTTCCCATATTAAAATATGAATATGTCTCTTCTGCAGTAAAAGGTAATATTGGAGAAATTAATTTAAGTAAATCATTCATTATAATAAAAATGGCTGTTTGTCCGCTTCTTCTGTCCTGAGATGTTTTTCCATAAGTATATAGACGATCTTTTAATATATCAAAATAAAAGGAAGATAATTCATTGGAGCAAAAATTGTGAAAATCCCTAAGTACCTTATGGAATTGATATTCATCATAATAATTGAAAAGTTTTTCTTTCAAAATATCAAGTCGTGCTAAAATATATTTATCAATATCCATCATATCTTCTAATTTCACTGCATCCTTTGAATATTCAAAATCATTTAGATTTCCAAGAATATACTTAAAGGAATTTCTTATTCTGAAATATACATCCTTTGGTGTTTTTAAACTATCCTCTCTAAATGCCTGATCTGATGTATAGTCAATAGAAGATACCCAGAGTCGGATTATTTCTGCACCCGTCTTTTTTGCAATCTCTTTTGGATTAATAACATTACCAAGACTTTTGGACATTTTCTTCATGTTTTTATCCAAGATCAAACCATGAGTAAGCACTTCTCTATATGGTGCTTCTCCCTCTGTTGCAGTTGAAACAATTAAGGCAACCTGAAACCATCCTCTATGCTGGTCAACTGCCTCAAGGTATAAATCCGAAGGCCATTTTAATTCCTTTCTTTTCTGTACAACGGCTGCATGTGAAATTGCGGAATCAAACCATACATCAAAGATATCCTCTTCCTTTTCAAATGACGCATTTCCACATTTACTGCATTTCATTCCTTTAGTAAGTTCGCTTACATCCTTTTCAAACCAAATGTCCGCTCCATGTTCAAAAACTAAATCTCTAATTTTAAAAATAAAGTTCTTATCTAATACTTCTTCGCCACATTCCTTGCAATAAACAACTGGTATAGGTACACCCCATGAGCGTTGCCTTGAAAGACACCAATCGGGTCTTTCTGTTACCATATTATAAATTCTATCTCGTGACCAGCCCGGGATCCATTTAACCTTATTAATTTCATCTAATATTTTTTTTCTTAAATCATTATGATTAATATCTAAAAACCATTGCTCTGTTGCTCTGAAAATAAGTTCACTCTTACATCTCCAGCAAATTGGATATGAATGGATTATTTCTTCACTAAATACTAAGGTTCCCTTTTCCTGTAAATCATTTAATATATTTTTATTTGCATTAAAAACAAATTGTCCTTCATACTGCTTCACATAATCTGTGAATTTCCCACCCTCATCAACAGGACTGATAATTTCAAGATCATGCTTTAAGCCCGCCTGATAGTCATCATATCCATGTCCAGGAGCCGAATGAACAATCCCGCTTCCTGTTTCCATTGTTACAAAATCAGCAAGAATTACTTTACATTTCTTATCAGAAAAGATTGGATGTTCATATTCCTCTCCATTATAGTATTCTGCTTCTCTTACCGATATAACATCTGCTTTTTTTGTTTTAATGCTGTCAATTACAAATTTTTTAAGTTTGTCTGCAACAATAATAATACCAAAATCAGTATCAAGTTCAACATACTTCTCTTTTGGATGAAAAGCAGCTGCTACATTAGCAGGCAATGTCCAGGGAGTTGTTGTCCAGATAAGAAGTGATTTATCCTCATTTACCAATTTTAATTTCACAAATATTGATGGTGCCTTTTTATCTTCATACTCAATTTCATTTCCGGCAAGTGCTGTTTGACATTTTGAACACCAATGAACAGGTCTCTTTCCTCTATGAATAAATCCCTTTTCAACGAGTTTCCCAAAATGTTCAATAATTGTTCCTTCATATTCATTGGACATTGTAATATATGGGCTTTCCCAATATCCGAAAATTCCTAAGTCCTTAAACTCTTCTCTCTGAATCTTTACAAATTTTTCTGCATAATAGCGGCATTTTTTTCTTAGAATTAGTTTATCAATTGTTTTTGCTTTTTCACCAAGGTTTTTTGTTACATTATGTTCAATAGGCATACCATGGCAATCCCATCCGGGAACATAAGGTGTATTGTAGCCCCTAATATTCTTGTATTTAACAATAAAATCCTTCAAAATCTTATTAAAGGTTGTTCCAAGATGTATATGCCCATTTGCATATGGTGGTCCATCATGCAAAATAAAGGTATCATTACCCTTTCTCTTTTCCATGATCTTTTCATTAATATTCATTTGTTCCCATTTTCTAAGTAAACGGGGTTCTAGTTCAGTTAAATTCGCCTTCATAGGGAATTCTGTTTTAGGCAGATTTAGTGAATCCTTATAACTCATCCTTACTCCTCTGTTCCGAACAATCTATCTCCGGCATCTCCTAATCCGGGAACAATATATCCATTTTTATCTAATTTTTCATCAATAGAACATGTATAAATATCAATATTTGGGTATTTGTTTTGCACTGATTCAATCCCTTCTGGTGCAGCAATAATACTAATAATATTTCTTGGGTGTATATTGTATCCTTCAAGAATTTCAAGGGTTTTAATTATAGATCCACCTGTTGCAAGCATTGGGTCAAGGACAAATATTTCCGAATTATTAGTATTCTTTGGCAAATTAATATAATATGTTATGGGCTTTAATGTCTGTTCATCTCTTTTTAGTCCAATAAAACCCACAGCTGTCTCTCTATATAATTCTCTGATAAGGCGGGTCATTCCTATTCCAGCTCTAAGAATTGTAATTAAAATAACTCTATTTTTAATTATTTCTGCATCCATTGTTTTAAGCGGTGTCTCAATAGTTTCTTTTTTCATTGGAAGATTCTTGGATGCTTCATAAAAGATCATAAATGATAGTTCTTCCAAATATCTTTTAAATTGATCCGGATGTGTATTTATATTTCTTAAAAGATTCAATTTTTCCTTTGCAAGAGGATGATTTACTTCAATAACAGCCATTATGTCTCCTTTCTGCTCTTTTCATTTAGAAGATTCATATATTGTTTTGCTTTGCTTTTGTATTTTGTATTTTCATTGATCAGCAATTCCCAATCATTTTTTGCCTTATCATACTTATCTTTCTTGTAATACGCCAAACCCCTTTGAAGAAATAATTCCTTCAAGTTTGGATTAAGTTTTATTGCTCTATTAAAATATATTATTGCTCCCGACATTTTATTCATCTTCATATATGTCTTTCCAATAAGTAATTTAATATCCGGAAAATCACTTGATATTTTATCTGCATTCTTGTATTCATTTAAAGCATTCTCATAATTACCTATTTCATAGTATAAATTGCCCAAATCAACATGGAGTTTAATTAATTTTTGTTTTATTCCAAATCCAGATCTGCCTAATTCTCTTTCAAGTTCAGCTGCAATATTAAATTCATCACTTGCTTTTTCAAGAAGCCCCATTTCATTATAGGTTAGAGCTAGATTTAAATGTGCCTCCACATAATCATTGTTAAGCTCAATTGCTTTTTTAAAATGCTTTACTGATTCTTTTAGATCTGATAGCATGTTGTATGTAAGACCAAGATAATTTCTCACATCAGGCCAATCAGAATGTTCTTTTAATGCATTCATAAAATTTATAAGTGCCTTCTTGTATTCGCCTTTATTGAATAATGTCTTGCCCTTTTCAAAGTAACTTGTTCTTTTCATAATTACCTCTTTATTTTTAACAGTAAATATTATCATTAAATAGATTTAAGTCAATAGAACATATTAATCAGTGTAGGGGCACGGCGTGCCGTGCCCACCAATGGAAAAATATGTTTGTAGGCATATTCCGAATAATTTGAGGAATATGTGCGTCATTAATAATTTGAGGATATATTCCGAATAATTTGAGGAATATGTGCGTCATTAATAATTTGAGGATATATTCCGAATAATTTGAGGAATATGTTGAGGACTTGATCTGTTCTTTTTATTTATTTTTCCTTGTCATTCCGTGCTTGATACGGGATCCAGTATTTCTTTGCCTGCCGTGAACAGTTTCCCTATTAAAATCCTACAATAGAAATTACACTATATTCAATACTGTAAATTGATGTAATAACAGCATTAAGTGTATCTCCATATGAAACTTCTTTATGTGTTATCTTCTTTTTAATAATACCTTTATCAGGATTCAACCAGAAATGTTCATATGAATCATCTACTGTATTCCCTTTTATACATATTGTATTGGGATACCATTTACTGTTTACTTTTACATTTTCATTAGCATTAATAATTATATATGTACTTTCTCGTGAAACCCATTCATTGCCATCCACAATAGGAATATAGAGCAGCATTATATCATTAAGTATTGAAAAAACAGTATCTTCACTAATAATTATTCTATTATTATCTTTATCGCAAATCAGATGGTATGTTGCTGTTGAATCATTATTGTCAGCATAATCAATACACACAATTGTTTTTTCCGCATTATTGATTATTGATACAATGGTTTCCGTTGCTTCATAAGTTTTTCTGCTATAATTATCTACCTTTATAGTATCATTCTCAAAAATTCTATGTAAAGAATCAATAACAGAATAAGTAATTATTGCTCCCTCTTCATATTTAGGAAACCAGTCAGAAATATTATTTGTACTTCTTCCACTGTTAAAAAGAGAGCATGCTATAAATAATACAAAAACTAAAAGAATAAAAATTAACTTTTTCACTTTTACCTCCATTTATATAAGCATAATACGATATATACATAATGTCAATCATTAAAAGTCAAAAAATCATAATCCTGCAATGGACTCTAATTCATAAATAGGAAATATCTTATGATTTCCTATTTTTTATTTAGGAACATCAATTGTATAAGTGGGAGAGTAACCAGCTTCCTCTCCGTTTTTATCCCTAACTGTAATTGTGAAATCATAAGTATTACCAGCTGCAGATGAAAAGGGTTCTCCACGAACAATGCCATTAGCTTCATCAATAACCAGACCGGGAGGTAGTTCGCCAGTTGCTAAATACCATGACCATGGAAGTTCCCCTTCACCTAATGCCCATAAGCTTGCTCCATAACCATAGCCGGTATGTGCATCTGGAAGTGGAATAGAAGACAATGCCGGTTGTTGAAAAACAGCTAAAGGTCCGAAATTCTCATAAGTATCAACCTTGAAAATAAAAGTCCCGGTAGCCGTTCTTGATCCATCTGAAACTTCCATAGTAAATGTATGATTACCATGAACAATTATTCCACCACTTGAGTGGAATATCCCTGTTAGAGGATCAACTGTTGTTCCTGCGGGTAAAGCAGAAAGGTTATCCACAGTCCATGTGTAACCAGAAAGCGGAGCACCCCCATAGGCACCTAATGTTTCACTATCAACATAATAGTATGTATCACTTCCTCTAACAACTATCATGCCTGTTAAGATTTGTCCTTCAGGAATATAAAGATTTGGAACACCACTTGGTAATAACAATCCACATCTAATTAGCAAAAGAACTCCGATTGCCAGTCCTCCTATGAGTGTTGTTATCCAATGTTTGTTTGTTTTTGTTTTCATTCTTTCATCTCCTTTTTATAATTTGATTATTCTTTAATTAAATTACAAAACATATTTAAAAGAATAAAAATATAAGTAAATATGATTATATTTTATACCCCTTTTCATATTTTTGCAAGACCACATTATTCCTCAGAAATTAAATATTTGAAAAAAATATATACCCGGGGGTTATCAGTCTTATCAGTTTCATAAGATAAGTCCTTCTATCCATCATTTTAACTCTGCTTTTTAGGGATTTTTGTGGTGCTTGTGATTTATTCCTATCAAAAAGGTGTGATTTGTTAATATTATTCATGTCATTTATGTGTAATTATTTAAAAGACATTAGGTTTTATCAATATTTTATGCTACACACTCTTTTCCCAATTGACTAATGTCGCAATTGCGACATTAGTCAATTGGGAAATAAAAAATGATAAATATTAAATTTTTTGGGGAATAGTAGATAAAGTTTTATGAAATCCGCTAGTGACAAACACTTCTGTTATGTTCAGGGTAGGCAGAAAAAGAAGGCACGGCTCGCCGTGCCCCTACTTCCAGCGTGCCAGCAACTTCCTATTCTTCTACTGTTAATGCCTTTTCAATCTTCTGTTGTATTTCTGTATTTTTTTTATCTATTAAGGATGCCGCTACCCAGTCAAACTCATCTGAGCTCATTCCGAACTTTTTATAAATATTACTTTCGCTTACTTCCCATTTTTTAATTATATTTTCCCATTCTTCCATTGCCTTTTCATTCTTTTCAAGTGTAACAATTTCTTCCTTTCCGGAAATATTATACTTATCATAAAATTTCTGCATAATATCTACCTGTGCCCAAATTGCCTCATTAAGTGCCTTTGCAATTAATATATATTTGTCTGCCTGCTGTTCTGTAATAAGTCCATTTGCTGATGGAGTAAATTTGGTTTCAGCAATTTCAACAATTGATTTCCCTAATTGTGTTCTTTCTGCATTGCCGCTGGGTTGACATCCTGTAATTAAAATAATAAATGCAATGATTAGTATTGTAATATATTTTTTCATTATTCCTCCTGGTTCTTGTTTACTAAATATAAAAATAAAGGGAACCTCATCAATGATCCCTTACAATATCTTTTACTTTCATTAATCGTGTAAGATTGGAGCGTTCCATTTCAGCAAGTTTCATAGTTATGAATTTAATGGTTTCCTGCAAATTAGGAATTAATTTATATTCCAATGCATTCACTCTTCTTCTTGTTTTTTCAATCTCATCAGCCAATAATTGAACTGTTTTCTCTTTTTCTGCTAATATTAATAATGATTCAAAGAATTTATCAAATTTCATTAAGGCAACATCCATTTCACCTGTGGTATTTAGATAACCATAACAAATAATACTACCCTGCACCTCTCTCTTGAAAACAGGAACCCTAACAGACATCAGATTTTTTTCCTCCACACTAACAGACACCTTTTTTTGCGGTAGAGATAGAGCCTCTTCCATTTCAAGTGGTTCCATTTCCGCCTTTGCTAAGGTAAATCCTCTTAGTATTGATTGAAATTCTGATTCAATGGAGATGCGTAAATCCTTTACTTCATTTATAAGCATCATCATTTGTCTCATTAATTCATCTTGTTTGTCTTTTAGCAGTTTATGTCCTCTTATGGCTATTTTTATACGCTTCTTTAAACGAAGCAGTTCCATTCTTGTTGCATTAACATTGAGTATCATTATTTATCCTCTTTTTCAACCTTTTTGTTTTCTTTTACCTTTTCTAAATACTTATCAAGATACTCATCTCTAATTCTCTTTAATTCTTCTCTTGGGAAAACCGACAATAATTTCCAACTAAGATCAAGTGTTTGCTCAATTGTTCTGTTTTCGTATTCTCCCTGAGAAATATATTCTTCCTCAAAAGCACTTGCAAACTGTAAATATATCTTATCCATATCTGACAATGCCGCTTCTCCAAGAATCACTGCCAATTCCTCCACTTCCTTACCTCTTGCATATGCAGCATAGAGTTGATTAAATATATCAGCATGATCTTCTCGTGTTTTCCCTTTTCCAATACCCTTATCCTTTAATCTTGATAATGATGGAAGTACATCTGATGGTGGAGATATTTTCTTTTTGTGTAATGATCTTGACAGAATGATCTGTCCTTCGGTAATATATCCGGTTAGATCAGGTATGGGATGAGTTTTATCATCTTCCGGCATTGTAAGAATTGGTATCATTGTGATTGATCCGCTCTTACCTTTTATTTTTCCTGCTCTTTCATAAATTGTTGATAGATCAGTATAAAGATATCCTGGGTAGCCCCTTCTTCCTGGAATCTCCTTTCTTGCCGCAGAGACCTCTCTTAATGCTTCACAGTAATTTGTAATATCTGTTAAAATAACAAGAACATGCATATTTTTTTCAAAAGCAAGATATTCAGCACATGTTAATGCAACCCTTGGTGTAGCAATTCTTTCAATTGCAGGATCATTAGCAAGATTCAAAAATAGAACTGCTCTGCTTATTGCTCCTGTTTTCTTAAAGTCATTTATAAAATATTCTGATTCTTCAAATGTGATACCCATTGCACCAAAAACCACAGCAAATGATTCCTCTGATTTCAAAACAGCTGCCTGTCTGGCAATCTGGGCAGCCATTTTATTATGTGGAAGACCTGAGCCGGAAAAGATAGGGAGTTTCTGTCCCCTTACAAGAGTATTAAGTCCATCAATTGATGAAATTCCTGTTTGAATAAATTCATCCGGATAATCCCTTGCATAAGGATTTATCGGTGCACCATTAATATCTTTGCTCTTTTCAGCAATGATCCTATCCTTATCGGTCTTTGGTTTGCCAAGTCCGGTAAAAACCTTTCCAAGTATATCTTTGGATAATTCTAGTTCAATTCCTCGTGCCAAAAATCTCACCTTTGTTTTTTCAATATCAATGCCTGTTGTTCCTTCAAAAACCTGAACCAATGCTTTATCATTATGGACTTCAAGTACCTTGCCTGTTCTCTTTGTATTGTCTGCTAAGCGAATCTCAACCAGTTCTTCATACTTCACACCCTCAACACCCTCAACTAACATAAGGGGTCCTGAAATATTTATAATGCTATTATATTCTTTAAGCATAATTACTCCTGATTTGATTCTATTGTCAAGGTTTTGAATTCTTCATCAATATCTTTAATTACATTATCAATTACATTAAT
>JAUVJU010000031.1 GCA_030592285.1 Caldifarciminota bacterium | reverse complement strand
TTTGAAAAAATAGAGTATTGTACTTAAAATAAACAACAAGTGAGATAATCTGAAGTACCACTAATATTACAATTTTCGACTTACTTGGTAAACTCAAAGGCAGTGTTTTTATTCTAAATTTTCTCACTAAAAATTGTGGCCAGATTAGATTTATCTCCTTTTTGCTCTGGGTAATCAAATAGAAAATCAGAGCCATTATACCGAAATCAAATATCCAAGTTATCGGTGCTTCAAATAGTAATTGCAAAAATCTGTTTATAAATCCATTTATCTTTATTGAAAGGACATATGGGAGAAAATTAAATGAGAAAACAAAATCATCTGTTATTATCTTTAAAACATAATGTATTGCAAATAAGATCCATGTATATCTAAAAAGATAATTATTTAAAGAGGGTGATATTATCTGAAAACCATCAAGATACTTTTCTGCAACCTCTTTTGCGAATCCAAATGAATTAATTGTTTTTTGAATATTTTCTTCTGAAATTTCTCCAAAATCTTTTTCAGTTTTTTCAATAATATGACTCTCAATTTCTTTCAGAACTTCTTCTTTCCCTTCACTCAGAATTAGATAATGATCAATCTCCTCTAAATATTTTTTTAAATTTTTATCCATTTTCAACCTCCTTTAATAATTTCTTTATAACTCCATTTTGTGTTTGCCAGATACTTAACAATTTGCTTCTGATTGTTTTTCCTTTTTTAGTAATTTCATAATACTTTTTTGGTCTGTCATGCTCAACATCCCATTTACTGCTTACCCATCCGTTTTTTTTAAGTCTTCTCAACATTGGGTATAAAGTATTTTCCTCAACAGAATACCCAATCTCTTCAATGAACCTAAGCATCATATAACCATACATAGGAGTTTCCAAAGCAAGTAAAACCATAATTTGCAAAAACCCTCTATTCATCTCAACTTCAATTTTATTATCCTTTATTGATTTCATTTAACCTCCATGACTATCATAATACAATAATACTGTATATCACACAGTATGTCAAGACAAAAAATACTTTTTCAACTTTTTTCTTATATTCTTATAAATATATTGAACTTTATCATTCTTCCGTAATAATAACAGCAATTACCCTAAATGTATATTCTGTAATACGCAAACCAACAAACTTCCCTTGATATCCTGAACATAATTGAAGGATGATTATCTTGATAATACTTTACTTATATTTATATATTACTAATAATAATATAAATATGCCCGGGGCTTGACAATTTGACATTTTTATAACTTTTTTCAATCTCTATTATGGCATTTAGCGTTAAATAACATAATTTTAAGCTAAAAAGTGGATATTTATGTATGAAATCAATAAAATATAGCAATTTTGTGGGATTCTTAATGTCAAAATGTCAAGCCCCGGGCTTAGATTATAGATTATTAAAAATTCCAGGAAAAGATTGCAAGATTGATCTTTAAGCCATTAGCAAGGGATTTTTGGCTATCAAAGCCAATATCAACACCAAGTAGATTAAATATCTCAGAGTATAATCTTATGCCTAAACCATAACCCCATTTAAGTGAATTTGAATTCCAATTGATATTACCTATATCATCAGCAATATATGTCCAATCAGAAAACACAACAACCATTGTGCCTATACTAAAAGACCCTATTGCAGGTAATTCAACAGGATAGTAAAGAAATGGTATTGAATAGCGTAATTCAAGATTGCCAGAATATCTGTTCATACCCACTAATTCACTATCGGCAATACATCTATTTTCAAAATATTTTGATTCGGTTAGATTATAGCGGGTAAGAGTTCCATTTTGCAGAGTAAATTGATTTCTCAGCCCAATAACAAAAATATTTGCATCAGCAAAACTTCTTATATCCCAAAACATTTTCCATCTGCTTATATCCTGATTCCAGAAATTTATATTATATTCATAATTGAATTCTGAATATATACCTTTTCTTGGATAAAAAGGATCATTACGAAAATCTGTTTTAAGATTAAATTGAAGGATCATAAATTCATCATAACCAAGATTGGTCCCATTAAGATAATCAATTGATACAGTATCAATATTTGAATCACCAATAGCAATAGATATTCTATCAAAACCAATGGATAGTTCAGGAACAATTTTGGAATGGAAAGAATAACCACCTCCAACAACTACCTTCTTATGCAATTCATTTAATCCTATATATGGCTTTGTTATTGTTGTATAGGCAGCCTTAAATTGACAATTATATGCCCTTGAATATACAGAAGGTATATGATACCTGAATGCGAATTCAGTAACATAACCAAATGTATAGATTCCTTCAATAATATGTCGTTCTCTCCATAAATTGCTGAAACTTAATGCCAAAGCAATTAAATATTTTTCAGGGAATTCATTCAGTTCAAATCCCAGTGAAGGCATCAAAGGAGTCATTTCCTTTGCTGTTATATATATATCAATGGTATCATTAATTATATGTTCACTAAGAAAATCAATATTAATAAATTCCTTTGATAAAGAATCTATCTTTACTGCCTCAATAAGCACTTTGCCAAATAGATTTGTCTTTTTCAGATTTAGTATTGATTCTTCCACATCCATTTTATCTACATAATCTCCAGATCTAAATATTAATTGATTGAAAATGAATTCCTTTTTTGTGAATGTACTATTTACCATTCTGATCTTATTTACATATTCACCAAAAACAATATTAATTGATAATATCATAATTAATAAAATCACTACTTTTCTCATATACTCTCCTCATCTAAAATAATATATTTTCCTTTTGTTCTCACAATGTCAAAATTCTTTCCATATATCAGATCAAGATTTTCAGCAGTAAATTCAGGTGATTCAAAAAAAACAATTTTACCCGCTTTTAATGCTAATATCCTATCAGAATTGTTTAAAGCATTATTTACATCATGTGTTATATAGATAATTAATTTATTCTTTGATAATTCAGTTAATTTTCGCATAATTAAAAATCTATAATGAATATCAATATTACTTATTGGTTCATCCAGCATCATAATGGGAGTATTTTGAAAAAGAGCCCTTGCAATATGTGCTTTTTGTAGTTCCCCACCACTAATGCCTGAAATATACTTATCAATCACGCTTCTAAGTTCAAGAAAATCAACAATATTTTCACATTCATCTATTCTCTTAGGTGATAAACCTGAAAACAATGACATCTCTCTATACATGCCAAATGAGATAAATTGTCTTACGGTAAATCTATACTGCACAATTGTATTCTGCGGTACATAACTTCTTAGTGAAGAAAGAACAGTACTTGAATATGATCTTATACTCATACCATTGATCTCAATTTTACCATTATGCTTAATTGGAATAATCCTTGAAATAAGTTTCATCAATGTTGATTTCCCTGCTCCATTTGGACCAATCACAGAAATAATACCATTCTTTGGAAAAACAAGTTCATTAATATCAATTACATTTTCCTTTTCATAAGCAAACTTCAGGTTATTAATATTAATCATTGTTTCCCTTTTTTAATACATATATAAAAAATGGAATTCCAATAAGCGAAGTAATTATACCAACAGGAATTTCAAAAACAAATACATTCCTTACAATCACATCTGCGAATAGTAGAAGTATTGCACCACCAAGCAAGGATAATAAATATATATGCAAATGTTTTGCAGGAGATAATCGTCTTATTAAATGGGGAACCATAATACCTACAAAACCAATAACACCAGCAAATGCAACTACTGCCGAAACCAAAAAAGCACTAATTGTAAGAGATGTATAGACAGTTCTCCTTACAGATATACCTGATGTTTCTGCAATATCATAACCAGAAGAAATAACATCCATTTCCTTTGATAGCATTAGCATAATAAATATAAGCAATAATAAAACCGCAATGATCAGTAAATATAGAGGGATAAGATTTCTATAAAACATCACATTAAGTGTACCCATAATAGCATAAAAATACTCACCTGGTCCCTTTTTTGAAAATACATATATTAGAGCAACTGCGGATGAAGAGAATGTGCCTGTCATAATACCTGCAATTATCGTGCTATACTGCCTATTCCCTTTCCATAAACCGGAAATAAACAGTGTTGCAGCAAATGCAGAAAATCCGCCTATAAATGATAATAAAATGGATAATGGAACATTTCCCGGTACAATAAGTCCAGCTATTGCATTACCAAGCACAGCTCCACCTGAAATACCTAAAAGATACGGATCTGCAAGAGGATTTCTAAGAACACCCTGTATCATTGCACCTGAAAATGCAAGTATTGCCCCTGTCATTATTGCCAATAAATATCTTGGGAAACGCAAATGCAAAATCACAAAGGATGAATTATTTATAGAAAATCCATTTCCTGTAAATATATATATTACAGAAATAATTATAAATATTAGTACAAACAAAATATATTTTTGATACAATTTCATTTCAATTTTTCCATTAAGATCATAATTGCATTATTAATACGTGGACCTGGCCGTGAAAGAATATCAATCTCATCATTATTCATAATAACTACTCTGTTTTTCTTTACTGCTTCAATATCTTTCCATCCAATTCTATTAATAATATTAGTTGCACCACTCATAATAATTACAATATCAGGATTGCTTAAAATCACCTGCTCCTGATTAATTGAAATATATGGTTTTTTTGAAAATGATATTACTCTGTATCCCATTTTTTCAAGAATACTTCCAATATAACTATATTTGCCCGCTGATACTGCAGGTTTAACTCCTATTTCAATATATACACTTAATGATTCTTTATTGTTTGACATACCCATAATAGAATCAATATGCATTTTAAAGGAATCAATATTAAAGCATGTTCCAATAATGCTATCTAGTATTAATAAACCGGTAAATATTGTTTCATATGATTCCATTTTAATATCAATATACTTCATGTTAATACTATTAAGAAAACCCTTTGAATGTTGAGTTAAATTTCCTGAGAAAAATACCACTTTCGGATCTATTTTTAAAATCTTCTCAAAACTCATTTCAGTAAAACTGCCAATAATAGGAATCTCATTTACCTGTTCAGGATAATTACAGTAAAGTGTTCTACCTGTAATCAAATCACCTGCACCAATAAAGTAAATGCATTCTGTAATATTAGGAGCCATTGATACAATACCTTCCGAAAAAATAAATAAGGAAATGATAAGTACTGCAAACATTGTACTAAATCTTCTCAAAAAATGCCTCAACCTTTTTTTCAAAAAAGCCCCTTGATGAATATAATGCCTCCAATATTATCTCTATTTTATATTCCCCCTTTTCTACTATATCATTACCATCATTATCTTTTAAATCCCAAATAATGTGATTCATTCCTATTGTTCTTCTTAAATATTTTGTTAATTTTCTTATTTCTTTATTGTCTTTTGTAATCCTAATAGAAACGCGACATTGTTCCGTTGTATATAAACTAATTGTAATTGCAGGAGTTGAATCATTAACTGTGCTTGGTGTAATTGATTCAATCCATCCATCCACTCCTATCCAATAATATTGGAAACCAGTTTCTTCAACAATAAAAACCTGACCAAATTTTCTAAAAATACTTATTCCAGCGGGTTTATAAAACTGATTTTTACTAAATCCCTCGCCGCCGAATGAAATAATGTATTTCAAATTCTTATCAAATTTGTGGATCACACTATTTAATTTGTCAGTAACCCACACATTTCCATGATAATCATAATCAATTGCATTAAAACTAACATTCTCAAATCCAGTAACATTATGTGCAAATTGCTCGGCAATAATTTCACCTCTTAGTGTAAGTTTTAAGAGTTTTCTTGATTCTGATACAACAACAATAAATGCTTTTTCTCTTATTGAACACCATTTTTTCTTTTTATCAATAATTGCTATACCTCCTGGATTAGGTATATTTTTTAGAATTTTAAGTGGTTTAAGTATTGAATCAAGAACCATTATCCGATTATTACCAGAATCAGAGATATATAAATTTCCATCCGAATCAAGGTCCATCATACTTGGGAGATTAACTTCAAATGAATCATTTCCATACTCTCCAAATTGTGATATGAATATCAAAGAATCAGATAAGGAATCATATCTTAATTTAAGTATACGGAAATTGTATGTGTCGGAAATATATACATTGCCATATTTATCTGCGGCAACATCCTGTGGATAAAAAAGAATATTTGTCTCATCTCCCTTACCCTTTTTCCCAAATGTTTTTACCTGCTTTGTTGAAACATTATAAACCAATTGATGATTATTTAAACCAAAAATGGTTAATATTGCATCATCATTTCTACTATCAGGATCATCTTCACTTAATAATTTTAATGCAATTATACCAGATGTTCTGTGAAAAGATATTTTCTTTCCAAGAACCATTTTTGCAATTGCACTATTTGCCTTATTAAAGCCCATATTGTGCCTAAATGGTGGATGTATAAGAGTTGATGGATTAGCAAATATTAATGTTGTGAAAATACAGAATATGAATATAAACACAATTATTTTTTTCATATTTATCCTTTTTATGAGTTATTTAAACATATTATCAAGAAGATTTTCAACTTCATCCTTATATTCATTATCAAATGAAACCTGTTTTTTAATCTTTATATCATCTTCTGTCATAAGGTCTAAAATATTTTTCTTCAATTTCTTATTCATAACATTGATCACACCAATTATTGCATTCTGATTATACGCTGTTATAATTATTATTTCATTATTCACTGCACTATAATATAAATTTATTCGTTTCCCTTCCTGTAATATGTTCTCAAAATAATCATCTCCAATTAATTTTGCTATTGAAACAGTAGCATTAAATATTCCAGCAGATAATGCACTAAATGATTGCATAAAATTATCGGATTTCTTTATTCCTGTTTTGAATATCAATTGTCCAGCCGTATTAATAATAATAACAGCTCTTACGCGGGTTGTAATCATATAGTCATTAACCGCTTCTTCCAATTTATTGATTATGTCAGGAATAAGTATCAGTTGTTTCATTTTTTTAACTGTTCTTTCAGTTCTACAGCAATATCCTTGATCTTAATAGTAATCACACCGATATTCGTTTTCTTTTCGCATAGAACAGCAATAATGAAATCACTTTGGGATAAAAAAACTATTTCCCCATTTGAGGAATATATTGTTGCTAATATAGGTATTTCATCTGTTGCTTTTCCCAGTGAGTTTTCCATTTCTCTGCTAATTTGTGCTACCATAGCACCAACCACCTCACTGCTCTCATTATCATAAAATACCTTATCAATAAGCAGTCCATCTTTTGTTATTACAGCAGCTCCTCTAACACCAGGAATTGATGTGATTTTTTCTATTGTATTTTTCATACTCCAAGAACCTTTTTAATATTTAGAAGTAATTGCTTTGCTTTAACATGTATTAGTCCAATTTTTACTATTTCCTCAGTAAATATACCAATAATATATCCATTACCCTTAAACAAATATACTCTCACTTTCCCAATTTCAATAAAGACCCTATCAATCTGCCCCAAATTTAATTTCTCAATAGAATCCTCTGATACATAAAAAATGGTTGAAAATAATGCAGAAGCCACCTCCGCATCCAAGCCCTCTACTGTTTTTTCTTTAATAATAATCCCCGATTCCTCTATTATAATACTTCCCAAAACACCTTTGATCTTATTGATTTCTGATAAAGCATTATCAAGTAAATTTTCTGTTTGATCTGCACTTAGCATCCCAGTATCACTAACTTCCTGTGTTCCACTCTTGATTTCCTCTTCAGCTTTATCTACCGCTTCAACTAATTCATGTTTTGGCATATTTGAAATATCAGTAGATTGAGTGTTATCTTCACTCCTAATTTTCTCTTCAGCCTCATCCACTGATTTAACTAGTTCATGCTTTGGCTCATTTATAATATCAGGTGTAGATGCTTCATTTTCATTTTTAATTTGCTTCTCTTCATCTATGCTCTCTTCAACATCATTAAAAAGTGCTTGAACCTCTTTATCATCAGGATTTTCACTTATTAATTCAATTTTCATATTATCTGCATCTTTATCTAATCCAAGTTTTACAAAACATTTATATAAAAGTAATTTTGCTTCTTTCAAATCAGCTATCTGTTGTAATGCCATTCTACAGTAATTTATTGCCTCTTCAAATGATCCATTTTTGAAGAATTCTTCAGCCAAAGAAACAAAAACAAGTACGCTTTCTCTTTCTGAGCCAATATTACCATCAAAACTATTCGACAAATCATCCTCCAATGAGTTCATTTGTGAGTTTCTCGCTTTCATTTAAAAAATGAATAATATTTTTAATTTTAATTTTTAAATTCTCATCTGAAGTTAATGAAATCGCTTTTTCCCATTCACTTACTGCTTTTGTTATATTACCTCTTCTATAATATGCAATTGCATTGAATTTACATATATTATAATCAATTATTTCATTTGCAATTGCCAGTTCAGCATAACTATTAATTTTTTCAAATCTATGCAATGCATAGAATGCAGAGCATATTATTATGTATGCATTAGTATCATTCTTATTTTCCTTTAAATATATTTTTAATTCATCAACACTTTTATCATAAAATCCATCTTCATAATATTGTTTTCCTCTTGATAGATAATCCTTTTCTTTCTCATGTTCCTTTCTCTGATTTACATGCACAATACCTAATGTCATCATTCCATAAATAAGCTTTGCAACTCCAAATTCATTTCCATATTTTGCTGCAATATCCTTAATAGAATTATCACCATTGATCATTGAAAGAATTTCCCATTCTTTGGGATTAAGATTAATTACTTCCATTTTATCAGGATCATCTGATAATATGGGTTTCAAGTCAGTTGATGGAATTTTGGATGAAAGCCGTGACCATTCATCAATTCTTCTAGAACCCTCCATAATTAGTGATTCAGTTTTTATTTTGTATCTGAATAATTCATTTAAAGAAAATATTTCTTCTTCAAATTTAAAATATCCTTCATCCCAGTCAAACAGTGAAAATATATTGTTCTCCACTTTTTCTTTCAAAAACCTCCTGAATCGTTCCTCAGAGATTATTTTTCTTTTTATTATTTCCATTGCAATAACTTCTTCACTGGGAGATGCTGTTTTTAAAATATCATCATAAATGTCTTTAGTGATTATCTCTGATTTTATCAGATCCAAGCCGAGATTCTGACCATCATGTATAACATAAACAACCGCACCTTTTTCAAAATACACTTTTGCTTTTTTCTCAGTGGAATCAATAAATAAAATACCTGTTTTTTGATTAAAGGATAATACCTGAAATAAATCTATCAGATTTAGTTCTTTTATCGGTCCTTCTATTGCCACAGTATCCTCCTACTCAAATATTGATATCCAATTTCTAGCAGCTTCAATTGCCTTCTGTGATTTTATTGCAAATTCAGAATCCGGGTATTTTTCCATAATATCATTCCAATCATTCATTGCCTGCTGAATATAGCCATCCTTTGCAAGTATTTTTCCATTAAGATATATTGCTTCCATATTATCTGAATTGATTTTCAGAACATTTTCATAGTTCATTTTAGCTCTACTAGTGTCACCAATTTCAATAAATATTCTTGCTTGCTTCATATACGCATCTTCGCCATTTGGTTCTAATTGAATGATCTTTCCATATACATCAATGACTTTATCATACTCATCGCTTATTTCATATATATTTGCCATTTCTCTATATGCCTCTGTAAAATCATTCTTAATTTTAATAATATGTTCCAGTTCAATTAATGATTCATCATACTGTTTCAATTTTCTCAATATTTTGGCTTTTCTATACATTATTATGAAATCATCTTTTTTCATATCAGTGAGTTGTTCATAAATCTTTAATGCCTGTTCAAGTTCACTTAATGATTCTAGAACATCTGCATAATTATAAAGTATCTCAAAATTATTCGGTTGTTTTTCAATAACTTTTTCAAGTAATTCCTTTGCTCTGCTGTGATTTTCCGTTTTCCATTCAGCAATTGCCATTAAATTTATAGCATGATAATTTTCTGGTTCCAATGAAATCACCTTTTCAAGATGCTGTTTTGCTTGATTATAATCTTCCTTATTAATATATATACCTGAAAGTTTTGTTAAAATTTCAGTATTACCTTGTATAATTAACAGTATTTTCTTGTAATATTCCTCCGCTTCACCATATATTTGCTTCTCATTATAGGAATCTGCTACGGTTTGCAGCATTTCAATATCATTTTCATCTTTTCTTAATACTTCAAATGCTTTTTCAATTGCCTTATCAAAATGTTTCTCTTTAAAGTCATCCAGTGCTTCAGTTTTTATTTGTTCTATTTTACTGATTTCGGATATTTCCTCATTCTTTGTGTTAATCATTTCATCTTCTTTTGTAAAAACAGTATCCGTTTCTTCAGAAAATACGCTTGAGAACATATCCGTTGTTTCCGCAGTATCACCATTAAATCCACTCATTGACTCTGCAACTTCCTCTGATTGTTCAACACTCAATTGCGATTCTATTAATACATCCACTTTATCTGCATAAAAATCAAGTCCAAATTTATACCTTGCTTCAATAAAGAAAGGATTTAGTTTTAATGCTTCCTTTGTATATTTTAATGCTTCTTCATATTTGCCAATTTTTGAGAGAGTAAAACCCAAATTATAATATGCTTCTGCAAATTTGTCATCTAATTGAATTGCTTTTTCAAAATATCTTATTGCCTCATTATAATTTTCTCTCTCCCTAAAAACAATTCCAATATAATTCAAGGCAAGTGGATAATCACCCTTAATTTTTATAACAATTTTATTCAGTTTAAGTGCCTCATCATATCTCTTATCCTCTATCTCCATAACTGATAAGTTAAGATAACCATCAATATAGTCATCTCTTATTTCAGCTGTTTTTAAAAATAATTTTCTTGCTTCATTATGCTGATCCTTATGAATCATTGCAATAGCAAGATTATTATATGCCATTACATAAGAAAAATCATTCTTTATTGCCTGATTATACATCTTTATTGCCTGATCAATTTTACCTAATCTATGATATGCAATGCCTGAATCATTATATGGTTTTGGATTAAATTGATCAAATTTTAATGCCTTATTATATTCTTCAATTGCTTTTAGATTTTCACCTTTAAGAAGATAAATTTCAGCTATTTGAATATGAATAATATCATTTTTTGGTTCTATTTGTTCTGCTTTCTGAAATTCTTTTAATGCCTCATTAAAAAGTCCCTTATTTCTAAATCCTATTCCTAATGTGAAATGGGTTAAAAAATTATTTGGCTGAACCTGTACATTATTTTGCTGAGATGATTTCATCATATGATAAACACCTGATTTATAAAAATCAATTCCCAGATTTGCTTCTGTCTTGCCATAAGAAGGATTTAGTTTGATTGCTTTTTTTGTTTCCTTGATTGCTTCATCAAAAAGCCCTTTTTCTCCATAAACAAAACCTAAAAGAAAATGAGCATCAGCAAGATTCTCATCAATTTCAAGTGCATTTTGAAATTCCTTTATTGCACTATCAAGAATCCCCTTATTGTAATATACCTCACCAAGCATACTATGGAATTGTGCTGCATCTGGAGTAACTTTCAATGCTTTTCTATACTCCTCAATTGATTCATCATACATTCCTAAAAATTTGTATATACTAGCAAGATTGATCCTTGCATCAATGAAATGTGGTTCACTTTTTAAAACCTTTTTATATTCAGTTATAGCATCAAATGATTTTCCGGTATTATTCAATGCTTCTGCAAGTTCAAAATGTATCTTAACATTGTCAGGATCATCTTTCAGTATCTCCATATATTCACTAATTTTTTTATCGAGCATACCAGTTTCTTTATAAATTAATTCAAGATTTTTCTTGGCAAGCATGAATTTTGAGTCAATAGATAATGCTTTTGTTAATTCTTCAATTGCTTCATCATATAAACCCTTATTATAGTATACTACAGCAAGATTATTATGAGCACCTGGATCATTTTGATTTATTCTTTTACCAAATGATTTTAGTATTTTTCTTTCTGCATCAGAAATTTTGGGTTTTTTATCCATATCTTTATCCATTTAAAAAATCAAGTAATTTATTCATAGAAACTGGGTCGGGCAGTAAAAATAAAAAGCCCTTAAGAGATTCCCTATCATCAGGAAATTCAAATTCTGTTTCTACACAAAAAACAATATCCTTATCTGTACTAAAATCAAGGTAGGCAGATGTGATTACAGCTGATGCTACATCAATAACAAGGTTAGGTACAGATGGAAGTATAAGCATATTAAGAAAATCACTTAAAGCAGTTAAATATGAACCAATTACAATATTTGCAACTTCCTTTATTGCGGATTGTTCAATATCAGTAAACACACTTGTTGTTCCTTCTTTACGCCCCATCATCATGTCTACTAGAAGTAATGATTGCTCTCGTGGAAAAATGAGTAAAGTGCGGCCCGTAAGGTCTCCTAAGAATTTCAATAAAACTCCTGTAACAATTTCATCTTCTTCACTAATTATTCTTGGAATATCTTCTGATGAAACAAGATGTACTTTGGGTACAGATACCATAACACGACGATTTATTAATTGCGAAAGCACAGTTGCAGAGTGTCCTCCTCCAATATTTGATATTTCTTTTATTCCATCAAGCTGGTAATCCTTCAATTCTCTAAAATCCATTCTTTACCTCACTTTTGCCATTTCAAATATACCTGGAACATCAATAATAAATGATGGCATTCCATCATTTAAAATCGTTATTCCTGCAAGTCCTTTTATATCAGATAAAATGCCTTTTAATGATTTCACAACAATCTCTGTTTGCTCAATGAATTCATCTATAAGAAGTGCGAAATCATTATCCTCTACATTAACAATAACAAGGGAGTACTTTGCTTTCTCTTTGTTAGTATCAATGTTAAAAAGATCTGATAACCTAATTATTGGAATAACATCTTCCCTAAGTACAAAGACCTCTCTCCCCATAATATTTTGAATCTCAGTTGTAGGAATATCTATTGTTTCATTAATATGGGTTAATGGTATAATATATCTTTCTTTTTCAACTCTTATATTTAATGATTTTATTATTGCCAAAGTTAGTGGAACCTTTAAATTAAAGGTTGTTCCCTTACCATATTCTGAATGGATTTCAAATGAACCACCTATTTTTTTCAGAATATTTTTAACAGCATCAACACCTACACCTCTGCCTGAAATATCATTTGCCTTTTCTCTTGTTGAAAATCCACTGTAAGTAATGAAATTTAATATCTCCTGTTTTGACATATTCTTTGCTTGTTCTTCGGTAACTAGCCCCTTCTTTATAGCCATTATTAGAATTCTATTTTCATCTATTCCTTTTCCATCATCAGTTACAGATATCATAATTGCATTTTTAAGTCTTTTTGCCTCAAGAATCAGTGTCCCCTGCTCAGATTTATTCGCAGATAATCGTTCTTCCGGCAATTCAATACCATGATCAACCGAGTTTTTTAAAAGATGTAATAGTGGGTCAGCCAATGTATTAAGAAGTGATCTATCAAGTTCAATTGACCTTCCCTTTATTTCAAAATTTATATTCTTTTTTAGATTATTTGATAAATCCCTTATATACCTTGGATATCTGTCAAATACCTGCCAAACAGGAACCATACGGATTTTCATAACCTCATCCTGAATATTTGCAATAATCTTTGATGTGTTATTAAGTGAATTGATCAACTCATTATCCTGTAATCCATAAGCAAGCTGCTGCAAACGACCTCTTGCAATAACTAATTCAGATGCAAAATTTTGAAGATTATCAAGTCTATCCAAAGATACCCTAATATCATTTTTTACCTTAATCCCTGATTCATCAATATCATATGACTTATCTTCAATTTTATTCTTTATCTGTTTCTCGGCTAAATGTTTTACATCCTTAATTTCAGGAATTGATTTTATTTGCTTTATAAGATCTTGAATTGGAGCATTGTCTTTTAATTCTACTTTAAAGTTCTTCTCAAATTTCCCTTCCAATATGTCATTATATGATGGTGCACAATCATTATAATATCCAGTATCCTGAATTGCTTTCATAACAACAAATGCTCTTGCCGCCTTCAAAACAACATCATCCTCAAAGATAATATCCAGTACATTTCCAGTTACTGTTTTTACTAATTCACTTGTTTTTGATTCAATGCTTTTTTCAGATCCTGCTTCTATAGATTTTAATACGGAGCGAAAACTTCTCAGTATATCAGGATCAACTGGTTTTTTTTGAACAAGCATTTCCATATAATCATTACCTTTAAGCAGAATGTCAATAAGTTCTTTATACAATTTAATTTTTCCATTCTTAACTAAATCAATAATATCCTCAAGCTGATGGGCAATCTGTGTAATGTCACCATACCCCATTGATGCAGCCATTCCTTTGATTGTATGTAGTCCGCGGAATATACTGTTTACAGATTCAATATTATTAGGTTCTCTTTCTAATTCAAGAATACTATCTGATATCTGCTCAATATAATCAATTGCTTCACTTATAAAAAGTTTTTCGTACTTTGATGTATTCATTTTTAATTCATACTTAAAATTCTTTTTACGCTTTCCAAAACGCGTGATGGTTGAAATGGCTTCACCACAAAATCCTTTGCACCTGCCTGAATTGCTTCAACTACTAATGATTGCTGTCCCATAGCACTAACCATCAAGATTTTTGCATTCGGAAATTCTTTAGCAATTTCTTTTACTGCATCTATGCCAGACATATCTGGCATAATAATATCCATTGTTACAAGATCAGGTTGAAGATCCCTATATTTTTCAACTGCTTGAGCACCTGTGCCTGCCTCGCCTACAATTTCAAATCCTTCCTTTTTGAGGATATCAGCAATCATTCTCCTCATAAAAATCGCATCATCCACAATAAGAACGCTGGTAGCCATTAATATCCTCCTACGTTTTTGTTATAATCCTACCTAAATCAATTATCATGATTTCTCTATTATCTCGTTCAATAAAGCCCTTCACAAAGCCACTATCATAATCAGTATTCACTGTCTTGTCAATGTTTTCTATTCCAATAATTTCATCAACAGTTAGACCAAATTTTTCCTTATTAAATTCACAGATAATTACATTCTTCTCTTTTTTATTTCTATCAATCTTTAGTCTCTTTTTCAGGTTAATCAGAGTAATAACATTTCCTCTTAAATTTATTATACCTTCAATATAGTCCTCAGAATTTGGTACACGAATGCTTTCCATGTATTCATAAACATCCATTACATAATTAATCTCTATTGAATATAATTTATTCTCAAGTTCAAATACAATAATCTGATTAAGATCCATCTTCTCTCCAGTCAAGCCATGTTATGTCCAATGGATACAGATGAAGTGGATGAATATAATATCCCTTTACCCTGTCTCTAAGTCCTATTCTATTATAATTATGTGACAAAAAAACCATTGGAGCATCGTCAACAATGATTTCTTCAACCTTTCTGTATATACTATTACGCTTATCAGGATCCGTTGTCTGTCTTGCTATAAGGATCATTGCATCCACTTCAGGATTGGAATAGTATGTAGTATTACCACCATCTCCGAATGAATCCGTATGAAATAATGGATAAAGAAAATTATCAGGTTCTCCAGTATCTCCTGCCCATCCCATCATATATATTTCTGAATCTCCTGAATGCATTTTTCTGAGCAAATCTGCCCATGGCTGTGGAAGTAAATTCAATCTTATGCCTATCTCTCCCCACATTTCCTTAATAAGATTAGCTCTTTTTAGAACATTTTCAGAACCACTGCATAACACATCAAATGTTCTATCTATACCATTAGGAAAGCCCGCTTCAGTCATTAATTGTTTTGCTTTTGCTAAATCAAAATCATACCCCACTAAAGAATTATTGTAAGCAGAAAGACTTGGTGGAAAAATTCCCTTACCAACAATAGCTCCACCAGACATTGATTCATTTATATATCTTATTTTGTCTGTTGCATGGCTTATTGCCTGCCGTACCTTCTTATTTAATGACAATTCATTTTTCTTCCGCATATTAAAACCAATATACTGCATATCTAATGATGCAAGAGATGTCACATTTATGCCTACTTTATGCTCCCTTGTCAAATTATTATAATCATCTCCGGATAAATTACAGAAATCAATTTTATCCTCTATTAGCATATTAAATGTTTCTGTTGTTTCAGTAAATGTAATATCAAGCATATCAATATATGGTTCTCCATCATAATGATTCTTATTTGCTTTAAGCTTAATAATTTTTCCATTGAATTCATCAACTATAAAGGGTCCGCAGCCAATAGGATTTTCCATCATTTTCTTATCATTAAAGAGCATCATCTCCTTTTTAACAATAGATAGAGGTGTAATGGCTAGATTTGACAGAAATGGAATATATGGATAATCAAGAACAAATTTTATTGTATAATCATCAAGAATTTGAATACCATCAATATAATGATTTTTCTTTTTAATATATGCCTGTGATCCTTTAATCATATTAATAAATGTAGCATTTGGAGAATGCATTGTTCTATAGAAAGATGCTTTTACATCCTCTGCTGTTAGTTTTGATCCATCATGAAAATATACATTGTCTCTAAGGTAAAAGATCCACTCCGTTGCATCTTCATTAATATACCAATGCTTTGCAACAGATGGTAAAACATTTGTATCCCTTCCAAGTTTTACAAGTCCACTATGAATCATTTGAAGAATATAATTACTTGATGCATCGCCAACAAGCGAGGGTACCCAATGTTGTGGAGTATTGGAAACAATCATTCTATACACATTGTTTTTATAATCATTTGTTATGCTGAATTTACTATTAATACTATCCTTTATGCCTTTTGTCATTTTCAAATTTTCTTCATTCTTTGCAAGATCTTGCTTAAACACACTATTCAATTCTTTTATTCTATCATTTATTGTTTCGGTTTCTGCATTAATTTTATTATATGTTTCAATAATATCATTTCTTACATTTGATTGAGATTCAAGTGAATTATAAATTTCTTTTATAAGATTCCGAATATTTACAGTAATATCATCTATCTGAGAATTTATTCTTTTACCATTTACTATTGATTCACTTATTTCTACAGATGTCTCAAGTTCGGAATTCACAATATCATTTATACTATCAATTACTGATTGCATATTTTTAATTATTTTATTTATTTCTGATGATGCCTGAGATGCTTTTAAAATCAATTCCTTTGATTGCGTAACAATAACAGAAAGACTTTTTTGGTATTTCCCCGCTCTTGCGGATTCAATAGATGCATATAGGGAAAGAAGTTTTGTCTGATCTGATAATTCTTTAAGTTCATCACTTGTTTTCTGAATATATAATAGATTGTTTGAAACATTTTTGAATATTTCCATTAATTCTTTGATCTGAATTTCTACCTGTTGAATCTTTGAAGAAGTATCTTCAATATTCTCATTAAACTTATTAACAGCATGACTCATTAAACTAATATTATCATCTAAATCCTGAATATTATTCTCAATCATTCTTTCATTGTCTTCCAATTCAATAATATTTTTCTTATAACCACCAATAAAAACTATTTGACTTTCATTAAAATCAATAAAATCACTAATAATACCAATTAATTGTTCTGAAATATTTTTACTATTAATAAGTTGATTTTCAACTTTATTAAATAATTTAATCTCATTTGATATTGCTGGATTTAAATCATCACGATCACTTTGCAGAATAGATATCATATCATCAATCTGTTCCATATGATAAAGAAGCATCATTTTAATATCTGATTGAGTTGTAACCATTGAGGATAATCGCTCACCTGATTCAACGCTTTTTTTAATTAATCCAATTGCTTCCCTATTAAGTCGCGAAATATTATTTTTGTTCTTATCCTGCAGAGAAACAAAACCCTTAATCTTATCCGATGTTTTTGTGACAGAAGTGATATTATCATCAATATTCTTTAAATTATCTCCAAGATTTTCAATATTGGCTGCCATTTCCTTAGCAAAATTTTCAGTTTTATTGATATTGTTGATAATGTCTTCAGTATATTGTTGAATTTTATTAATACCAACAGGAATCTTCTGTGTAAGGACAAAGGTCTTATTTGCAAGCATCAACATTCTATCGGCAATAACTTCAAAGCCCCTGCCAAATTCTCCTGCATGATATGCCTTAATACCCGCATTTCTTGCAGCACTTTCAGTCATTTCAGCAATTGAAAAAATAATATCTGATATTGAACCAATCTTTACTGAATAATCCTTAAATGGTTGTATAAAAGAAAGGATATTAGAAGTTGTCTCAGTAAATAAAGATATTTTATCAATTATTGCATTTATTTCAACAATGCCCAATTTAATCTTACTACCTGTTTCTTTTGTATATTCAGTGAGTACATCTGCTGCCTCAAGTACTATCTGGATTGAAGCATACAAGTTTTCGCCTTTATTCTCAACAACGGAGATCTCGCTTGCAAGAGCATTTTCATTGCTGAGAATAATATTAAGAATGGATAATGCATGATTATTCATTCCAAGAAGGTCTTCCCTTCTTATACGAACAGTTTTAAGTGCATAAATCAATGCTGTTGTATCTACTTTACTTAATTTAGTTTTTTTTTGCTTTTTCTTAAATTTTATTCCTAACAATATAATATCCTTATTGTTTATCAATAATTATATTAATTAATATATCATATATATAATTAAAAAGCAATATAATTATTATATTTTATGTATACTAATATAATACATATATATATTTATATTATATATAATTATATATGTAAGTAGGGGCGGGTTCTAAATCCGCCCATTATTTCATTTTATTATGTGAGGTAACATGCCATAGGCATGTCAGAAAGAAAGATAAAAAGAAAAGAAAAGAAAAGAAAAAAAGGAAAAGAAATAATAGCAAGATCGACTCGCGTTTAACATATTTTTCGAATTACTCAAAATATGCAATCCTCAAATTACTCGGAATATACATCTGCGATTTTTGATCATTTGTAAATTCATTATGTTTGTAGTGTATATTCTGAGTAATCCGAAGAATGTATTGGTTCAAAATCCACCTATTAATCCGTTTACTTGTGTGATGGAGTAGAAAATATAATAAAATTCTTCAAATTATTATAAAAGAATATTCCACAATTCTTCAATGCTATTTGCTAAGTAAGTTGGATTCACATCACGGAATTCATCCTCTTTGCCATATCCATAGGTAACTCCAATAGAATCAATTCCATTATTCATTGCACCCTCAATATCTCCCCTTCTATCTCCTATCATAATAATTTCAGATTTGCTGTTATTCCCCAAATAATCTCTTATAATCCTTATTAAGTTAGTTTTATTATCATGCCTGCCGTCAGGAGATGCTCCTACAATAAATTTAAAAAAAATCAATATCTTAAAATATTCAAGTATCTTTGTTGAATATATTGCCGGTTTTATACTTGCTATAGCAATGATTTTTCCATTATTATGCAATTTCTCTATCAGTTTATCAATTCCTTTATAAAGTTCATTCTCATACATACCGATCTTTTCAAATCTTTCTCTATACAATTTAATAGCATGATTAATTTTATTTTTTTCATCTGTTTGAAGAACCTGTTTAT
>JAUVJU010000195.1 GCA_030592285.1 Caldifarciminota bacterium | reverse complement strand
CGTCACACAAGTAAAGGTACATTCCGAATAATCTGAGGAATGTATTGAGCAGGAATAATCTGAGGAATGTATTGAGCAGGAATAATCTGAGGAATGTATTGAGCAGGAATAATCTGAGGAATATGTTGGCCTTATTGATTGTCCTCGTCCGCTTCTGTTAAGAGTAATCCAAGGAATATGCTCATCCTCTTTCTTGTCTTTCTCCGTTTTTTCTGTCATTCCGTACTTTATACGGAATCCAGTATTTCTTACTTTTTTTTATTTGTCTTTTTTCTTTTCTTTTACAAGTCACTAGCGTACTCAGCGTACTAGATACTTCTTTCCCTCTCCACTACATCTTGACATAGGCATATGAATATACATAATCAAAGTATGAAGAAAATAATATTCATAATCATATTTATTGGGATCAGTATCCTATTATTTCCCAGAAATATAATTAGTTATAATATTGATAAGTATGATGCAGTTATCTATTATCCTGAGGATTATGAAATACTAAATAGTGAACATGTAGTTGTATTCTATAATGATGAAAAGGGTGCAGCATTTTCACTTTTTTACAGTGCAAGTAAAAATACTCCTGTTGAACAGGTAAGATCATTGGAGAAGAGTTATAATACAGTTAATCTTCTTGATTCAACAAATATATATTTAACACCTGAAGAAATAAGTGTATTTAATATTGATAATGGTTTACGAAGTTATTTTAAATATGCTGAAGATGATATAATAATTAATATGTCAATGCTTGTAATGAAGAAGGATTCTGTATTATTTCTAATAATGACACAATTTAGCGGAGAGGTTTCAAAGGAAGAAAGAATGATAATTGATGATTGCATTACAACTTTCCGCATAAAAGAGAATGAATAAATTTATATACAAAATTCTTATTTTATCAAATAAACAAAATTCAATAAAAAAACAATTACATAAAAAATCTATTAATATTGACAAAACACATTTTTCTTTGGAATGTGTAGAAAAACAATATTCACTTGATCTTATAGAGTATAATTTATCCAATTGCATTATAATTGATTATGAAAATGAAGAATTACCTATTGATGAAATTATTTTCTACAATAATCAATGTGAAATATTTATTATAAATAATGATACTAATAAAAACAAATCATCAAAAACAGCATCAATCATTAATAAAAAGGAAATAAACCCAGAATTTTTAATAAATGAATTTATTAAACATAGATATAACACTCCATTTTATAATGAAGCAAAATTAATTGCAAAAAAGGATATTAGCAGATTTTATACTCCGGGTCACTCAGGAGGTAATGGTTTAAAAAATTCTGAAACAGGAAAAGAATTCCATAAATATTTTGGTGAGAATATTTTTAAGCATGATATATCGGTATCTGAGAATGGATTGGGTTCTATAATGGATCATTCATTGTTTTTTGGTGAATGTGAGAAAATGATAGCAAGATCATATGGATGTAAAGAGGCATTTATAAGTGTTCATGGCAGTTCAAATTCCAATGAAATATTAATCTCATCACTTCTTAATACCGGTGATAAAGTTATTATTGATAGAAATGCTCATAAATCAATTATTCAATCAATTATTCTTTCTGAGAGTAATCCGATATTCATTGATCCGAATTATGATAGTGAATTTGATATGCTGCTGCCCGGCAAGGAATCTGATATTATCAGGATAATTGAAAAGAACACTGATGCAAAATTAATTATATTTACATGCCCATCCTATGAGGGTGTTATGTACAATTTAAAAAAGATTGTAGAGGTTGCCCATTCATATAATATTAAGGTTATGATAGATCAGTCATGGGGAGGGCATATGCACTTCCATTATGACTATTATCCTGATGCAATTATGTGTAAAGTAGATTACACGGTTATTTCATTTCATAAGATACTAACATCATTTTCAATGGCATCTGTAATATTAGTGAATGATCCGGATGTTGATAATATTAGGAATGAATTTATAAATAATTATTTTATGTATTCAGGTACATCTGTATTTTATCCTATAGTTTCCTCAATGGATATATCAAGGCGGATAATGAGTATTGAAGGGAAAAGGATTTTAACTATAATAGGAATTTGTTATGATTATATTAAGCTTGCTCTTTCAGAAATAGAGGATATAAATGTATTAGACAATGATCAAATAATGGGTTATTATAATGATAATGAAAAAGTAGGTATTGATTATTCAAAACTTACTATATCATATTTTAAAACGGGCTTATCAAAACAGCAGATGATTGATCTTTTTAAAATAAATAATATTGTAGTAGAGAAAATCAATGAATATTCCTTTACAATTATTCTTTCTCCCGGAACTAATAGAACAATGTCAAATAAACTAATAAGCACATTGAAATCTATTAAAAAGATTAAGGGAAAAAGAGAAGAAATGATGTATTGTAAAAATTATGATAAAATGGAAATAGTAATGACACCAAATGATGCATTCAAAATGAAAGGAGAATGGATTGATCCTGAAAATGCGATTAACAGAATATCAGCATCACTTATTGTCCCTTATCCACCGGGTATTCCATTTATTATTCCAGGACAGAAAATAACACAAACAATGATAAATACAATGCTATCATTAATGGAAAACAATAATACTGCAATTCATGGAATTATTAATAAAAGAATGAAGGTTGTTTAATAATGGCTGCAAAAAAAAGTGAAATGCTTTCAAAATTAGAAAGAACCTTTGAACAAATGGGTATAAATGTTAAATATGATAAATTAAAGGGTGAT
>JAUVJU010000039.1 GCA_030592285.1 Caldifarciminota bacterium | reverse complement strand
TGCTGGGGGAGAGAAGAAGATGATAAAGAAATATGAGATTCTTCATGGGTAATGCGGAGAGAGTTTTCAGGATGACCAGAATTAAGAAGGCACGGCATGCAACATATTCCTTAGACTGCAGTGACGGACATATTTTTCGGATTACTAATGATGCACATATTCTTCGGATTAATGATATGCTTTTCGTAATATATCCTCAGATTATTCGGAATATATCCTCAGATTATTCGGAATATACCTCAGATTACTAATGACGCACATATTCTTCGGATTACTCAAAATATGCAATCTTCGGATTACTAATGATACACATATTCTTCGAATTAATGATATGCTTTTCGTAATATATCCTCAGATTATTCGGAATATACCTACAAACGATATAGATTCCGTATCAAGTGCGTTATGACAGCAAGAAAGAAAAGAAATATAGATGAGATATTCAAATATGGCTATAATATAATGATAGGGGGGTCTGCCGGTAAGACCGGCAGACACTTGGGGGAATCGACTAATCTATTGCTCTTCTTAAAAAGGCGGGGGTATCCAAATCACTCTGTTTTGCTTTTAACCGCCTATATGCAAGGTCAGAATTATCATTGTCAACAACAATATTTTCTTTTGATTTGGTATCATCGGATTTTGGATTGAAGAGATCCAATGCTTCTGTATTTTCAATTACCTTTTCAATACTTTTGTTAATGCCTGTTGCAACAATTGTAAGACGAATTTCTTCTTCAAGGGTTTCATCAATAATAGCTCCGAAAATCACTTCGGTATCTTCTCCTGTTCTTTCCCTTATTACGCTCATACATTCACTAATATCACCCATTGATAAATTAGCAGGACCAGTGATTGTTACAAGCATTGCAGCAGCACCTTCAACTGATGCATCTTCAAGTATCGGACAATCAAGAGCTATCTGAGCTGCACTTGCACCTCTGGAATCTCCCTTTGCATATCCCATACCAATAACAGCATCTCCTCTAAATGACATAACTGTTTCAACATCAGCAAAATCCCTGTTGATAAGACCTGGTGTAATTATGATATCTGATATTCCTTTTGCTGCTTTGTAGAGAATATTATCTGCTTCTTCAAAAACATTGATTAATGGTGTTGAAGATTCACTGATCTCAGCAAGCTTTTCATTTGGAATAACAAGTGTGGTATCAACGATTTCCTTTAACTGATCTATGCCGTTTTGTGCCTGACTCATTCTTTTTTTTCCTTCAAAATGAAATGGCTTTGTAACAATTGCTACCGTTAATATTCCCAATTCTTTTGCTATTTCAGCAATAACCGGAGATGCTCCTGTACCTGTGCCTCCTCCCATACCTGCAGTAATGAACAACATATCTGTTCCTTCAATAAGTTCTTTTATCTCTTCTTTACTTTCTTCCGCGGATTTTTTCCCCTTATCGGGATTTCCGCCAACACCCAATCCACTGGCAATATTTTTACCAAGTTGAATTTTTTGCATTGCGTTTGATGCACTAAGTATCTGTGCATCTGTGTTTGCAGTAATAAAGTCAACTCCAATAAATCCATAGGATATCATTCTGTTAACTGCATTACCACCTGCACCCCCAACTCCGATTATTTTAATTTTTGCAGGTTGAATGGCGTTTTTTGCTGGAATAAACATTTTACTCCCCCTTTTATAATTTAAACATTTCTTTTATTGATTTCCATAATTTACTAATGAATCCGAATATATTTGTATTATACGACTTTATCATAATACGAGGTTTTCTCATCATTTCATCTACATATATTACCATACCTATTGCAACGGAAAATGCAGGATCATCAATATTATCTGCAAGTCCTGACAATTTTTTGGGATGACCTATTTTAACGGGAATATCTAAATGCTGCTGGGCTAAATCCTTTATCCCCCTTAATGATGCAGAACCACCCGAAAAAACAATTCCTGTACTTAATTTATTATGTAGCATTGATCTATTTAAACTTTCCTGGACAAGATCAAGGATTTCCAGTACACGCGGTTGAATAATATCAACAATATTTTCCATTGATATACTTCTATCCTCTCTATCATTAATACCTGGAATGGTGATATCTTTCATTATTGCATTTGGGTCCTTTATGCAATTACCATACTTGATTTTTATCTTTTCCGCTTCTTCTTTTGGTGTTCTAAGACCAATGGATAGATCCTGAGTAATGTTATCACCGCCAATTTTTATTGTATCAACATATCTAAGAGAATCATTGTAGAATACTGAAATCTTTGTTGTTCCTCCGCCAATATCAACAAGTGCAACCCCTAACTCCTTTTCTTCATTATCCAAGACAGCATTATATGCAGCAACATGCTGAACAATGAAATCCTCATGACTGTACCCGGCTCTTTCAATTGCATTTGAGAAATTCTGAATTGTAATGTTCGGAACAGCAATAATCAATGTCTCGGTTTGCAGTCTGTTTCCTGTAAGTCCAACAGGATTCTTAATATCTGTATGTTCATCAATAGTGTATGAAACAGGAAGAATATGGAGAATATTATCATCCATATTTGTAGCTGTTTTTGTCTGTTCAATTACTCTAAGAACATCATGATGAGTAATGCCGGATGGGGAAGTTATCACCACCATACCGGAAGCAGTAAAACCAAGCACACTATCTCCACCTATACTAACATAAATGGATGAAATTTTTGTTCCTGCCATAAGCTCTGCCTCGGCAATGGAACGCTTTATTGAAGAAATGGTAGTATCAATATCAACTATAGTGCTTTTCCTAAGTCCAGTATTTTTTACCTTAGAAAATCCTATAATATTTAATTTCTTGCTCTCTTCTTCTTTTGCAATCAAAGTTTTGATACTACTTGTTCCTACATCAACTACGGCAATAGTCATATATACTTCCTTGTTATTTTTTTACTAATATTAAATCATTGAATCTTAGATCTATTTTTTTATATTTTTCAGGTATTCTATCAATATCAGACAATATGTTTCCAGCTCTTATAATTATTCTTTTATTATCCTTTGTATATATTGTATAAAGATTCTTACTAAAACGAATGCTTTTTATATTTTTTTTATATTTGATAAGTGAATGAAACAAAGTGGCAAATCCAGGTATATCAAATCCGGTCTGTATGCTGTTTATATCGGAATTCATTGTTATAACATTTGTACTCATATTAACTTTTTTAATTGAAAAATCCTGATAAACGGTGAATTTATTATTAATGTTTATTACAGGGATCTTCTTATAGATAATAATTTTTATCTCAGATGGATAATTTTTTATTAATGCTTTAAGACCATAATCAGAATAAGATACATGAACAATAGAATCAATAAATGATTCACTAATATCAAAGATGTTTTCTCCTTTAAGAAATGAAAAATCATTGGATGGAACAATGTTTCTATCATTAAATACAATTGTTTTCACATTTTTTACTATAAATACATCGGACTTATTTTTTATTATAATTAATGTAATGTATATAGCAGTGAATAGGATCAATGACAAAACAATTCTAATTGTAATTTTACTTATATACCCTCTAATGCGTTTCTTTGCCTTTTTGTCCTTTCTTATTTTTCTATGAAGTATTTCCGTATGCTGAACCTTAGAATATTTCAATTTCATACTCCAGCTTTACTTTAAGGGTTTTCTTCACGGTTTTTATTATATTTTCAGATAAAGTTAGAAAATCATCTGCACTGCCATTATCATCATTGACAATGAAATTGGAGTGTTTTTTAGATACACAGATCCCATTAATGCATTTCCCCCTAAAGCCAGCTTTGTCAATCAATTCCCATGCCCTTTTTCCGGGAGGATTTTTAAATACACTGCCAAGTGATTTACTGTAAACAGGTTGTGATAATTCTCGTTTCTCAATAGCATTTCTTATATTTCTTCTTATTTTTTCATATTTGTTTTTTTTTCAGTTTAAATACTGCACTAATAATTGCCTCATTTATTCCAGAATATCTGTATTCAAATTTGAAATGTTTTTTCCCAAAGGAATCATTAATAGTATTAATCTTAATAAGATTATCGGATATACTCTTATCAGGCGTTCCTGCATTCATAAAAAGCATACCTCCAATGGTGCCTGGAATGGGATAAAACTCTTCTAATCCTCCAATATTCATGCCTGATAAAATATTGATTGCCTTTTTTATACTCATACCAGCAGGGATCTCAACAATACAATTATCAGGATCAATGATTTTTAATTCATCATTAATATTTAATTTTACAAATTGCGTATCATACTGTTTTTCTTTAAAAAGTATATTGCTGGCATTACCCAAAATCTTATAATTATCTACAATATTAATAAAATCATTAATATGTTCAATAACAATTAATTTAACTACCGGACCAATATGAATATATGAGAGTTCAGATAGATTGAATTTATTGATTATTTTCATTTTCAAGTTCCTTTTTGAAAATATTACTATATTTATTAATATCACCTGCTCCAATAAATAGGAAAATTGTGTTTTTTTCATTAAATTGTTTGAGAAACTGCGGCAAATCACTTTTTTCTTTAATATAATGAATATTGTCTGTTCTTAATTTATTTATTTCATTTTTAAGCAATTCTCCATTAATACCAGGAATTGGTTTCTCTCTTGCAGGATAAATATCAGTAATGATTGATATATCTGATAAGATAAGAGCCTGTGCAAATCTTTTAAGAAGACATTTTGTTCTGGAATATAGATGTGGCTGAAAAATAGAGATCACTTTGAATTCACCCATATTCTCTGCTGAGGTGATTGCAGTTATGATCTCTTCAGGATGGTGAGCATAATCATCAATTATAAGCACCCTATTTTCCTTATCTGAATAAATCACATCAAATCTTCTCTCAACGCCGTCAAATTCAAAAGCACCGGCTTTAATAGTGTCAAAATCAATCCCTATCTCCATTACAGCACCAATGGATGCAAGAGTATTAAGGATATTATGCTTACCCGGTATTTTTATAGTAATTCTACCAAGCGGTATATTATTAAGTATGAAATCAAATTCCGATGAAAGGGGATTAAGTGTTATATTATCTGCTCTAATATTTGCATTTTTAGAGAATCCGTATGTAACAATTCGTCTATCAATATTTTTAACAGCTCTCATAGCATAAGCATTATCCTTACATACAATAATAGAACCATTAAATGGAATGGAGGATGCAAATTGATTAAAATGTCCGATTATTTCTTCAATATCTCTGTAATTATCCATATGATCTTCATCAATATTTGTTATTACCACAATATGAGGATATAGACGCAGAAATGATTTATCGGATTCATCTGCCTCTGCAACAAGGAATTTGCCTTTTCCCAATTTAGCATTATTATTATCCATTGATTTAACAATACCGCCAACAATCATTGTTGGATCAAGTTCGGCATAATGCATAATTTTTGAAATAATGGAAGTTGTTGTTGTTTTCCCATGTGTGCCGGAAACGGCTATTGAGTATTTCATTCTCATTAATTCAGCAAGCATATCGGCTCGCTGAATAACAGGAATAGATTTACTGTGAGCAGCAATAATTTCAGGATTATCATCCTTTACTGCAGAAGAAAAGACAACAATATCTGCATTTGAAATATTGCTTTCTGAATGTCCAATTTTAACAGAAATATTATTTTTCTTTAGATTATCAATTATAAATGATTCTCTAATATCGGAGCCGGTAATATGATAACCCATTCCTTTCATAATTATTGCAATTGAGCTCATTCCTATACCGCCAATACCTACAAAGTGTACATGACTAATATTCTTAAACATAATTAATTGTATCCTTTATGATTGAAAGAGCATTTGAATGAAGTCCTATTTTAGTTTTTATATTTATCAATTTTGAGATCTTCTGCATTAATCTTTCTCTATCAATATCTTTTTCTTCAAGAAAATCAATTTGCTTATTATTTTCAATATATTTCTCAATATTTTTCTTTTGATGATTATCAGTTGCAAATGGAAGTGGAATAAATAAAGCGGGTTTTCCTGTATTCACAATCTCAGCAAGTGATAGCACTCCTGCCCGTGATATAATAAAATCCGCAACATAATACATTTTGCCAATATGTTTCTGATAAGGTAAAATTCTTATATGTGATTTTTCCTCAAATTTATCTTGAATGATAGAACCAATCATAATTATATTATACTGCTTATTGTTTTCAAGGATATCATAAATTGGACTAAACATTCCAAGTGCACCCTGTGAGCCGCCAATTATAAGTATAATTGGTTTATTATCATTAAAATATATGTTTTCAGTTTCCTGCGGTATAGCATTTTCATTAATAATATGACCTATATAGATACGCTTTTTTGAAAGGATTCCCCTATATGGTGATTTAAATCCGGTAAAAACCTTATTTGCAAATATTGATAGACAACGAATGTTTTTTCCTGTAATAGAATCCTGTTCCATTAAAAAGAGTGGTTTTTGTGTAATAATTGCTGCAATACCTGTTGAAAATGTCATATAACTGCCCATCATAATTATAGTATCAATTTTTTTCTTTATGATGAAGTAGATCATTTTAGGAATTGAAAGAATCATATTTATAATATCCATTATATTTTTATAACCCTTAAAATTAAGAACAAGTGAATCAATACTAAAATTATTATAAACTGTTTTCTCAATATGCCTGTTACCTCTAACAAAATACACATTTGCCTTGCTCATTGATCTGCCAATAGTAATAGCAGGAATAATGTGACCTCCTGTTCCGCCTGCAGCAATTAATATATTCATTTTATGCATATTTCTTCTCGTTTTTTGCAACATTTATTAGAAGTCCAATAGCAATCATATTCATTAGTATTGATGAACCTCCATATGAGATAAATGGAAGACCCAAACCAGTTGTAGGTAATATTTTTAGAGATATGCTTATATGTATAAGTGCCTTGAAAAAAATCAGAAATGAAATCCCAAAAGCAAGAATTTTATTAAAGGGACTATATGCCCTTTTTGAAACATTTATACCTTCATAAAATAACCAGAAAAAAATAATCACAATAATTAATGCTCCCAAAAAACCTAATTCTTCTCCAATGATTGAGAATATGAAATCAGAGTATGCTTCAGGAATAAATAATAGTTTCAATTTACCAAGTCCCAAACCCTCGCCAAGAATACCTCCATTTCCCATTGCTAAAAGAGATGCCTGTGTCTGCGGTGAAATGGGTCCTCTATTAAGATAGGACATAATACGTCTTATTGCATATGCATATCTTGGAATAAATGCAGCTCCTGTAACAGCTAATGCAGATAAAGGGATAAATGCATATGATTTGGGGATTTCAGAGATCATAAGCATTGTGAATGTAATTATACCAAGAAGTATTGCTGTTGATATATTGGGTTCAAAAAATATTAGAACAATAACTATGAAATTAATTATAATACTTGTTATAAGTGATTTTTTGGGTATCCGTTTAATATCAGCAATAAGAGAACTAAGGAAAATTATTATTGACAGTTCGGCGAATTCAGATGGCTGAAATGTGAATACACCAATTTTCAACCATCTTCTTGCACCATTTATTTCAGGACCTAAAAATAATACTGCAATAAGAAGTACTATTGAAGCAAGCATAAGGAACACACTTGATCTCTTTATAAATGCAAGTGGAATGCTTTTTGCAATAAACATACAAATAATCCCAAGAACAATGTAAATCAATTGTTTTCTAAAAAAGAAAAATGGATCATTATTGAAATTTTTGTTCTGATATGCAATAAATGATGAAGAACTGAAAAGCATTATCATACCAATAAGAAGTAAAATCAAAACAAGCATAAATATTTTTTGTTCTTTTTTCATTTCAGTTTTTCCACTTCATTTTTAAATTGATTACCTCTATCAGCAAAATCATTGAACATATCAAAGGAAGCAAATCCAGGAGAAAAATTGATTGGAGCACCATTAATAGTGATCTCCAATGCTTTAGTTAATGCATTACTTAGAGAATCAGTTATGATTGCATTTTCATATGATTTACATTTAAGCATATCAAAAAGTAATTCAGCTGTTTCTCCAATTAAAATTGCATTTGAACTATGATTAATAATGGTTTCAATAATTATATCAATATCAAAATCTTTGTTTCTACCGCCAAGAATGATTGTTTGCTTTTTTGAAAGTGAAAGAATTGAACTTCTAAAAGCAATAGGATTAGTACACATTGAATTATTGTATATATCATGATTTCCTATTTTTCCAAGAAACTCCATTCTATGAGACATTGATTTAATATCTTTTAGAATTGATTCAATATTCTGAATATTATCATTAATTGTATGAACTGCTCCAATTGCCTGCATAAGATTGTATATATTATGTAAACCTGGCAGAGAAAAATCATTTAGATCAATCTCAATTTTTTCATTAACTATTATTGATTTTCCATTATAAAATATGTTAGCATGCCTATCCTGAGAAGAAACAGTTATCTTTTGAGACAGCGTTTGTGCGTTTTTTGTTAATTCATCATCAATATTGATTATTGCAAAATCGCTGCTGTCCTGATTTTTGAATATTTTCATTTTACTGGATAGATAATTATCAATATTCTTATGTCTATCAAAATGATCATCAGAAATATTTGTAATGATTGCAATATAAGGTCTGAATCTGTGAATATGTTCAAGCTGAAATGAAGATAGTTCGCATACAATATATTCACAATCGGGCTTTAGAAGAGCAATATCACTTAATGGCTGTCCTGGAGAAATATTGCCGCCAAGTTCAACATTTATAGAAAGTTTTTTTAATATTTGATAAATAAGATGAGCAGTTGTTGATTTACCATTTGTTCCTGTTACTGCTATTAAAGTACCTTTTATATAATTATATGCAAATTCAATTTCAGGTATTAATGTAATTGAATTATTAAGTGCATCTTTTAGAATGGGATGTTCATAAGAAATGCCTGGACTAACAATTATAATATCTGAATCAAGCAATTTTTTAGAATGTGTTGATTCGCCTATTGCATTTATTGAGTTTAATATATCCAATTCATTATCATTAAAGTCCTTATTGTTACTTACAAAGATCTTTGCATTATGATGAAATGCAAGTTTAGAAGCAGATATGCCGCTTTTGCCAAATCCCATAATACCGATTCTTTGATTTCGTAATAACATTTTACCTCAGTTTTAATGTGCTTATAGCAAGTATGCCGAATAGTATTGAAACAATCCAAAATCTTACAACAATTCTATTTTCAGGCATACCTCTTAATTCAAATGAATGATGAAGAGGAGCCATTGGAAAAACCCGCTTACCTGTTATCTTAAAAACTATAACCTGAATAATTACAGATAATGTTTCAATTACAAAAACCCCGCCGGCAATAAGAAGTAGAATTTCCTGTTTAAGTAAAATAGCTGATGTACCAAGTATGCCGCCTAATGTAAGGGAGCCAATATCACCCATAAATATTTCTGCGGGATTAGTATTGTACCAGAGAAAGCCAAGACAAGATGCAGCAGCAGCAGCAAGGAAGACCGTTATCTCACCGCTTCCAGGAATAAATTTCATATTAAGATAATTGCTGAATATTGCATTTCCCGATACATATGCAATCATTAAAAATACTGTGAAAATTATTCCCAACATTCCGGCAGCCAATCCATCCAAACCATCAGAAAGATTAACAGCATTGGATGTGCCTGATAAAACAAGAATTACAAATGGAATAAAGAAAATGGAAAGATTAATCATAATATTTTTTAAAAATATCACATTAGTCATTGTTTCATAACCAGAATATACCGGATTCTTCAATACAAATAATGCAACAATTATACCAATAGAAATCTGTACAAGCAATTTATAAATTGGAATGATCCCATTTTTATTATTCTGCTTGAGTATATCATCAATAAAACCCAGAATACCAAGAATAATGGTTATTAAAGTGAGAAGCACAATAAATGAATTTGATAGATCAGCCCATAATAGTATTCCAATTAGAATAGAAAGTATAATTATTATTCCTCCCATGGTGGGAGTATTTGCCTTTTCCTTATGTGAATCAGGTCCATCTGTTCTGATCTTTTCTCTAATATTCATTTTTTTAATTAACCTGATTATATATTTACCTACGAAAAATGAGAAAAGCAATGAAGACATTGCTGCCATTGCAGCTCTAAAGGTAATATAGGTAAACAATGAAATATTCTCTGATAGAGGTAATAATAATTTATAAAGCATTAAATCCGCCTTTAATTATATTAGTAATTTCTTCCATTTTCATACTGCGACTGCCTTTTATAAGAATTACATCATCATTCTCTAATATACTAAGAAGATATTTTGAAAGGTCTTTTTTATTATCAAAATGGATGCCATTTTTATGTTTTGATGAAAAATATTTTGCATCATTACCAAATGAGCAAATAATATCAATTTCTTTTGACAGAATATAATCACCTATTTCACTATGAAGCATTTTTGTTTCTTTACCCAGTTCAAGCATATCTGCTAATATAGCTATCTTTCTTCCTTTGAATTTATTAAGAACATCCAATGCATTTTTCATTGAAGCAGGGGAAGCATTATATGAATCATCAATAATTATGAATTTGCCAGTATCTAAAATGTTAAGTCGTTTTTCAGGAGCACAATATTTGAGTAATCCCTTTTCCAAGTCCAATGGTATATGGGGATTTTCGCAGATAAATGCATATATACCTGTTATCATATTTACTGCACCCATACCAGGCACATTAATTCTGAATTCCTTATCATGAAATTTTACTATGGAATCCCTGCTATTTAGTGTGATTGAAGAGGGATAGTATTCATTGCTGTTTTTAATACCATAGGTAATATATGTTATTTCAGAAGGAATATTATCAAGTACTTTCTGATTATCCCCATTAATAAGTAATGGATGTTCTTTTGATGCAGATGCTAATATTTCTAACTTTGCTTTTACTAATGATTCAAATGAATCAAACATTCCTATATGTGAATTATTTATTGAAGTAATTATTACATAATCGGGCTTTATCATAACAGAGTGTTTTAATAATTCTCCCGATGTATTCATGCCGGTTTCTATTACTGCATATTCGGTTTCACTATCTATTCTGAAAAGATTAAGGGGAGTCCCTATTAAATTATTGGTATTTCCTGCTGTTTTGATCTTATTATCAGTTATCAAACATTCAAATAGGAGATCCTTAAATGATGTTTTTCCTGTTGAACCGGTAATAACGATTTTTACTGGCTTGAATTGCCTAATATAATGTTTGGCAATATCAGCAAGAGCAAGTAATGTATTGCCGACAAGCAGATAAGGGGTATTTGTTTCTATTTTATTTTCTGATATAAAAGCAATTGCACCATTTATTTCTGCATCTTCAATAAAGGTATGACCATCAAATCGTTCGCCGCGAAGTGGAATAAATAGTGTATTCTTCATTAAATGTCTTGAATCAGTACTAATTGACTCAATGGTTACATTGTCTCCATAAAGTTCACCATTAATCCATTCAGCAATTGCTTTTAAATCCACTTTTTTCATTTTATAAGTATTTCCTTGCTTCTTCTCTATCATCAAAATGATATTTTTTTGTTCCAATTATCTGATAATCCTCATGTCCTTTTCCGGCAATAATTATTGTATCATCTTTTTTGGCAGTATTAGCGGCTCTTTTTATTGCCTTTTTTCTATTTGTTTCAATAGAATAATTATTTTCATTGATCCCTTTAATAATATCTTCAATAATTATTTTGGGATTTTCTGTTCTTGGATTATCAGATGTAATTATTAAAACATCAGAATAATGACTTGCGATTTTTCCCATTATTGGCCGTTTCTCAATATCCCTATCGCCACCGCATCCAAAAACGGTTATTACTTTTCCCCTGGTAAGTCTTTTGACTGTCTTAATAACTCTTTCAAGGGCATCAGGAGTATGAGCATAATCAACAATTATTGTAAATCCTTTTTTTGCATTAAATCTCTCAAATCTTCCCGGAATAGTTATAAATGACTTGTTGATAATATTAGTAATACTACTACCATCAATACCCATATAGTATGCAGATATAAATGCCAATGCAACATTATAGATATTGTAATCACCAACAATATTTATTTTCAATTCATACTTCTTATTTTCTATTGTATTTTCCAGATCAAATGAACTGCCATTAAGTGATAATCTCTTAATATGTATTAGCCAATCAGCATTTTTATTCTTGAGCCCAAGTGTATATCTTCTTTTTATAGGAGATGCATTTAGAAAATCATTGTAATTTTTATCATCTGCATTAATGATTGCATTACCATTATTTTTAAGCATAGAGAATAATTTTAATTTGGATTTTTTATAATTCTCCATTGTTTTATGGAAATCAATATGATCCTGAGTAAAGTTTGAAAAAATTGTTGAATCAAATCGTATTCCAAATATTCTATTTAGAGCTAATCCATGGGATGATACTTCTATAACAATATTTTTCACCTTATTCATTTTCATTTCATTTAACAGGGAATATAGTGTTACTGAGTCAGGTGTTGTATTTACTGCTTTAATAGTCCTTTTTCCAATCATGTGCCTAATCGTTCCTATTAATCCTGTTTTCCCGGATTTTTCTAAGATCATTTTAAGAATATATGAAATTGTTGTTTTGCCATTTGTTCCTGTTATTCCAATAATATTAAAATCATGTTCCTTGAAATCGAAAAATCTTTTTGCAATAATAGATATATCCTTACTCAAATCATTGCTTATAAGTGAAGGTATGGTTTTACTAATATTATTATCATTAGTAAGAATACAGACCGCTCCATTTTTAATTGCTTTTTTAATAAATTCATTACCATCAACATTACTGCCTTTAATGGCAATAAACATTGAACCGGGTTTTACTTTTTTAGAATTGGTTGTAATATGCAATATGCTGATATCCGAGCAATTTCTGCTTTCAATATTGAGTCCCTTTATTAATTCATTCAGCTTTTTCAAGAATGGATCTCCTTTAATGGTTTGATCATATATCTATACTGTTTCAATCCAAGAATGTTTTCTGCAATTGAACGAAACAATGGAGCAGCAACCTCAGAACCCCAATATATCCCTTTGGGTTCATCAATAATAACAATCATAATGATCTCAGGATCTTCTGCTGGAAAATATCCAACAAATGAAGATGTGAACTTATGTTTTAAATAACCGCCCTGAGAAGAACTTTTTTCTGCTGTTCCTGTTTTGCCGGCAATTGTTACACCGGGAATATTTGCCTTAATACCTGTTCCTGATTTTACTACACTAACAAGCATTTTATTCAATCTGCTTGAAGTTGATTTTTTTATTATTCTTTTTTTGGGTGAAACTGAATATTTAGTATCTCCAATTTTATTAATTATCTGTGGTTTGATATAGTATCCTCTATTTGCAACAATATTATATGAAGCAATCATTTGTAATGCTGTAACACTAACACCCTGTCCAAAACAGATATTTGCCTGATGTATTGGTATCCATTCCCTTTCATTAAGAAGGAGTCCCTTCTGTTCCCCCGGCAATCCTATATTAACTTTTTTATTAATACCCATTGCATTTATCATTACATAGAGAAGTCGTTTTCCTATTTTATTCCCAATGTTTACAAATCCGATATTACTGGATTCAATGAAACTTTCCTTAAAAGTTAATGCACCACTTTCATGGGAGTCCTTTATAATATGACCATTTATTATTAATGAGTCCTCATTTTCTCCTTTTACATAATCATCTTCCTTTACAATATTATACTCCAATGCAGCAGCAGCAGTAATGAGTTTGAATATGGATCCAGGTTCAAATAATGATAAAACAGAATAATTCTTACATAATGCTGGATCTCCACTTCCCATTAGATTGGCATCATAAGAGGGATAATTTGCCATTGCAAGTATTTTCCCTGTTTTTACTTCCATAATGATCACATTACCATTTACTGCATTATATCTATCAACATAATCCTTTAAGGAGAAGAATGCTATTTGTTGTATTTCCGAATTAAGTGTTAATTGAATTGTTTGTCCCATTTGTGCTGGTTTATCCTTGTATGAAGGATGTTTGTATATCTTTCCATTTGGTTTTCTCTGATACTGCATAAAACCGTCAGTACCTTTGAGATTATTATCAAATTCAAATTCAATACCTTCAAGACCAGAGCAGTCAATTCCTACAAAACCCGTAATTGAAGAAAATACATCTGCATGATTATAATATCTGATCTTTTCCCGTTTTATGATTATTGATTCATTATTGATTTCTTCAATTTCATGAATTTCATTTTCAGGAACATTATAGTAGAGGGGAATATAATTATAAGGGGAATTAAGTTTAGCAATGACCTTATCATAAGACATTATTCCCGTATTTGCGATTTTCTGAGCAAGTTTATGCTTATTCAGTACTCGTTTTTTAATAATATATATATTGTTACTGAAAATATTGATTGCAATATAATTACCTTCATTATCAATAATATTTCCTCTTTCAGCCCTGTCTTTCATGATAATCCTATTTTTCTTCAAACATATTTGCTCAATTTTTGATGCTCCAATTATTTGAACAGATATCATTCTGCACACTATAAGAACCGTAAAAACAGTTGCAAAAATAAATACAAGTGTAATCTTCTTATTTGTTTTCTTTGCATAGCACTTAATGTTCTTAATCATCATTTCTGGATGCATAATCATCTCCATTAGCAAAGTGCATTTTCAGCGAATCATTGGCATATCTTCGCAGCCGTTCTACTGATAAAAGCTTTTCCGAATTCAATTTTAATTTTATATATCTATTATATTCATCTTCGTAAATTTTTTCATAATGACTATTTATCATGGTTAACTCTAAGACATAGAATCTCATCCAAACCATAACAAAAAGCAAAGCGGCAATTAGAAATGCAAAAAAAGCGGGTTTCTTCATTCTGTTTTCTCCGCACATCTTAATTTGGCACTTCTTGCTCGTTTATTATTCTTTACTTCAGTATATGCCGGTTTAATAACTTTTTTATTGATCCTTCTTAGAATTGATGAATCCTTAAAATGATATTTGATTATTCTATCCTCAATTGAATGATAAGAAATTACAGCAATTCTTCCTTTATGTTCCAGCATTGATTCCGATTTAATAAGAAAAGCAGTTAGATTTCCCATTTCATTATTCACAAAGATCCTTAATGCCTGAAAAACCCTTCTTAATGCATATTTAACACCTCTTCCTCTGCATCCGTCAATAATTGCATTCTTCAGGTCAAAGGTTGAATTTAAATGCTCCTTTTCTGCCTTTTCCTTTATTGCACTTGCAATATTTATTGCATTATGCTCATCTGAATATTTTATAAGGATTTCTGCAATTTCTTTAATACTGCTATTTTTCAGAAAAGTGATAAGATTATTTTCCTTATCTCTATCCATTCTCATATCAAGGGGAGCATCATATTTAAATGAGAAGCCCCTTTCTTTATTATCTATTTGATATGAAGATATACCAAGGTCAAGTAGAATACCGTCAAATTTATCATTAAGTTCAATGTCTGCATAATTGCCATGAATAATAGAGGTGTTATTTGAATCTCTAAATTTCTCATTCAAAAAATTTACTGCATCTCTATCAGTATCAATCATAATCAATCTACCTTTCTCATTTAATTGTGCAAGGATCTTTTCCGAATGTCCCCCAAAACCAGCTGTGCAGTCAAGGTAAATACCGGCGGGGTTAATTTGCAGAATTTCAATTGTTTTAGTCAGAAGAACAGGGGTATGATGTATCATACAAATGTTTTTCTAACTATTGCATGTTTCGCTGATTCAAGATTCGGAATAATATTATAAAAAAATCGATAATGAACAAGATTGAAAATAGATATAATGTATGGATTCTTACAGATGATCTTCAATTCCTTGCCATGCGTTTTCAGTGTTTTTCTTATTACATTTATTTGTTTAACAAATCTGAAATGTATATGCTCAATATGTCTTAAATCAATAATAATGGATTTATCAAGACAAAGAATATGTTTCATACTTTTATTGAATTCAGAGATATCTGTGGATCTAACAATACCCTTAATTGTTATAAGAATATAGTTTTGTTTGTTGCTATAAGTCAGTTTCATATTACAATCCTATTGCTTCAAGTGTTTCTTTCTGTTCCTTTTCAATTGAAAGTGTACGCTTTCTGAATTGTTCGGGTTTCCATAATTCAATTCTATCCATTGCTCCTACTATAAGAATATCTTCTTCAATGTGTGCCTTTTGTAATAAAGTGCTTGGTATCTTCAATCTACCCTGTGAGTCAAGCTGCAAGTCCTCTGCACTTGAATAGATATAATTCTTAATAATAGTTATCTGTTTTTCATTAAGCGTTTCCATAATCTTCTTTTCAAATGCCTTAAAGGAATCATCTGGATATAGTATCAAACTCTTTGACGATGATGCAATAATAGTGAATTGATTTGTAGTAATCTGCTTTCTCAGTTTAGAAGGAATAATAATTCTTCCCTTCTTATCTATCCTGAATGCATAAGTGCCTTTAAACGAATAATTGTTTTCCATAATACTCCACTTTGTTCCACTTTTATCCACATTTTACTCATTTTGCTCCAATTTGTCAAGATGAAAATGAAAAAACTTATTCCCATAAAAGAATGTCACATATACAAGTAGGTGGATTATTTTTATCCTCGCGAATCCGTTTTTGCGGATGCGGCAATCTCCCATGTATCTTATTCACAATAAGGGCACGGCACGTCTTGCCCCTACAAAGATACTCTTTTCTATCATTCCAAACTTGATTTGGAATCCAGTATTCTCTTTTCTTTTTTCTTTACGATTTACAATTCACCCTACTCCATTCTGTCGTTGCGATGAACGCAGTGATGGGGTTGAAAATCCGCTGTGGTGGATCGCAGATTCGCCGTGTTATAAACTCGCCGTGGTGAGCAATCTCCTTACTGCTATTCATTTTTTTCTTGTTCAATTACCGCTTGCTGCTTTTTCTTTTTCTTACACTACAAATAACAAATTGCTATTGACAAATATTAGTAATAGGTTTAGGATTTAATTAATTATAGAGGAGATTT
>JAUVJU010000035.1 GCA_030592285.1 Caldifarciminota bacterium | reverse complement strand
CATTGTAATTCGAAGAATATGTGCGTCATTGTAATTCAAAGAATATGTTGCGTGCCGTGCCATCTTTCTGCCTGCCCTGAGCATAGTCGAAGGGTCATTCCAAACTTGATTTGGAATCCAGTATTCTCTTTATCTTTTCTTGTTATTGTTATTGTTATTGCTATTGTAGGGGCATATTCTGAATAATTTGAAGAATATGTTAAGCGTGCCGTGCCCTCTTTCTGCCTGCCCTGAGTATACCGAAGGGTCATTCTGAAAAATCTCCATGCCCTATAAATGAAGCAACTCTCAATTTTTCCACTTTTCCAACCACTATCCCCAAAATTCCCTTTATTTTAAATTTGGAGCAATTTTTCCATTTCCAATAGAAATAATTTAGCAGATTGTATCGCTTTATCTGCTTCTTCCTCTGTTGAGTAAAATACAATATTATATTGGTCTTCATGTCTTAGATTTCTTTGATAATCCAAGATTTGCACCCATTTTTTATCCAATTTTTCACTCTTAACATATTTTTCATCCAAATAGCGAGAAATACACGCATGGCTCTTTTCTCTCCACCCATCTTTAAATAGAACAGCTCTGGCACTGTGAAACATTGTTAAATAAGCTCCCATAACAGCTGAATTAAAACTCTTATTATCTATAGATGTTTTTGCTTCGCTTAACCACATTTTAGCTTTTTTAATAGATCGTTCTGCTTTTTGTTCTGAAGCAGGAACTTTTCTTAATAAATTCCCTTTAATACAATCTTCAAATTTGAATGTCATCAATATCTCCGTAAATAATTATTGAACCAAATACAAGAGAATAATAAAATACCTTATCTTTTTCTTTTAACTGCATTAATTTATCATTTGTTAAATTTAAAATGCTTATATTAGAGATGTTATTGCGTAATTCACTGCTCAAACTTGCTAATTGCTCTTCATCAATTCTTTCTACATAAATCCATATATCAGTGTCAGATTCTGATGTATATTCACCTTTTGCAGCACTTCCATATATTCCTACAGCATTCACACAATCATATTTTGAGAATATATTAACTGGAATATTTTCCAATTTTATTAATATTTTTATACCTTTTGTGATTGGAGAATTTTTAATATGATAATTGCCGTTTACTTTATGCACAATATTATGCCTTTCCAATATTTTAAGGTACTTTGACACAAGAGCTTTACTTACTCCAGTACTGGATGAAGTTCTATTAACTCCAAAACTATCTCCCTTATCTATTATAAATTCTAATATTCTTCTTCTTTCCGGAGTTGATAGGATTTCATTCATGCTCACCTCTTATAAATATTTTGTTCATGTTTCGTAAACTATTTGTTCACATTATATGAACTTTTATTTATTATGTCAATATAGACGGTATTCCTCAAAAAGTCAATTTACACAGTCAAATTTTTTCACAAAAATGTGTAAAAAGATATATTCTTCCCATAGAAATGCCTATTAGTCCAGCACCAATCGCCCAAGAATAATCTTGATTAAAAAGATGACAAAGAAATAAAACTATGATGGCTAAAACAAAAGGTAAAATAATTGATAAAAAAAACTTTATAAATGGTACTTCTTTATAACCTGGGAAAGACAATGGTCTAAAAGTAAAAGGTACTTTAAATACCACTTTTTCTATTACAACTAATATTACTATTACTATAAATAGAATAATAATATACATAATTTTAGGACTTAACATCATGTTACCTCCTTATTTACATCACAAATCTGTGGATTTATAATCATTTTCATAATAATAAAATTATATTAGATTATGTTCATAAGTCAATTAGGAACAAGTTATAATATTTATATTTTTACTTGGTAAAATAAAGCGAGGCAGGGTAGACATTCCACTATATACGGGCTTTTCCGCCCAAAGTGGAAAAATGAGTCTGTACCTGCCTCAATTATAATGTATCTTATTTACGGATTTTGTCAAGGACGAAAATCAATATTACTAAACAACACAATTATCTTATCATCCCTTGACAATAAATAATTTTGTATTACAATGTATTACAGGAGGTTTATTATGAATAAAGTTATAACTGTACGGATAACAGATGAACTAAAAAAAGACCTTAAAGAATTAAAGAAATTAGATAATCGCTCTGTAAGTGAAATTATCAGGGATTCACTAAGAAATTATCTTCTATTAAAGAAATTCAAGAACCTGAGGAAACAGGTTATTCCCTATGCGGAAAAAACTGATCTATTCACAGATGAAGACATTTTTGAATTAAGCAAATGAAAGTAGTTCTTGATAGTAATGTGATTGTATCTGCATTTGCAACAAGAGGTTTATGTTTATCTATATTTGAATTATCTATCTTAACTAATACAGTAGTAGTAAGCAAATATATATTAAGTGAAGTAGAAAGAATACTTAAAAACAAAATAGAGGTTCCCATTAATACAGTTAATAATATTATCAAATATTTAGAAGAGACCTGTGAAATACTTGATTACAAAAAACTTCCCAAAAGGGTTTGTAGGGATAAAGATGATGATAATATTATTGCACTTGCATTATCAAACAATATGAATCTAATAATTACCGGTGATAAGGATCTTCTTGTTCTGAAAAAATATAAACATATCTCAATAATTTCTCCAAAGGACTATTGGAAAATTATTTCTGTTTAATGAGACCTATACTCTGTTCAGGGGTTAAATTTTCACCCATTTTCCCATATTATGTCAAGTGGGTAAATGGGCACTCAGAGGGGACGGAGGATGCAAATATGCAATTATATCTGTAAGTTCCGCTATATTCATATACTTATAGCACTTTTTTGAAAAACAGGGATTTTAGTAATAATATAATAAACTGATTAAAATTGAATTATAAATTTACAATGGTTATGCCATCATTGAGATGATGATCAATGCCTGATTGATGTGATTTTATATCGCTTCTCTTTGATAGATGTTCCCTTACAGCAATCTTTAATACTCCTGTTCCATGCCCATGAATAATTTGCAGCGTTTTCAAGCCCCCTGTCTTTGCTTTGTCAATAAATGTATCCAATTCCAATATTGCCTCATCAGCATATAATCCCCTTAAATCCAATTTATCACTAACATTAATATTATCTGTTATTGATATTTCACTTTGCTTAATATCCAGAACCTGAGTTATCTTATCAGTATAAGTTGTCACCTTTACGCCATTAACATCCACAATCACCTTATTATCATCAACACCGTCAATCACTCCGCTTATATTATCATCTATTAATACATGCTGACCAATTTCAATATTAGCACTCACCATTCCTTCCGGTTTTTTATCCAAATCAGTCAATTCTTTATTAACAAATTCCTTTGCTATTTTTATTGATACCTTTGAAGCATTTGCCTCTTTGATCTCTTTAACAATATGCTCAAATTCACTGCGCATTTTTAGCAGCTCATCATTCTTCTGCTTTTGAAATTCCTTTTTCAGATTCTTTAACTTGCTTTTTAATGTTTCTTCTTTACTATTTGCAAGTTCTTCCAATCTACTCAATACTCTTCTCTGATGGCTCAGCATTTTTTTCAAATCATCTGTTTCCGCTATTTTTTCTCTATAAAGAGTATTAAGATGTGTATAATCCAGATAATCATTCCCAAGCATTTTTTTACTTGCTTCAATAATCTCTTCAGGGAATGAATACCTTTTTATTAAATTAATAACACCTGAATTTCCCATAGACCCTGGATTCAATCTGTATAGGGGTTTATTATTTTCTATATCAAACATCATTGAGGCATATTCAATGTTTTCATTTCTATTGGAAAATTCCTTTAATGCATCAAGATGACTTGTAAATATCACTGTTGATTGTTTATCAATTAAATATGTTAATAATGACGAGGCAAATGCTGCTCCCTCTTTTGCAGATGTGCCGCTGCCAACTTCATCAAGTAGGATCAATGCATTTTTATTTGCCTTATCAGTAAAGTCCTTATAATTAATTATATGTGATGCAAATGTTGATACTCCCTTTTCCACTGATTGATCATCACCAATATCGGCAAATACATTAGAAAAAAATGGCATCTCTGAGCCCTCACTGCTCGTAATGGGCAATCCCTTTCTCATTAGCATTGCAAACAATCCCAATGTTTTTAATATAACGGTTTTTCCTCCCATATTGGGACCCGTAATCAGTAATGATCTTCCTTTTTTTAATTCAAGATCAAATGGCACTGTTTCTTTACCTATTGTCCTCAGAAGAACAGGGTTTCTTGCATTTGTAATTTGAATACCGGACTTTATTATAGGATATGCTGCCTGATACTTTTTAATATATCGTATAATAGCATTATATGAATCAATTTTTATAATTACTGCAATTGAATCCTTTACAGTAGAGCCCTTTTGAATAAGCATTGCCTTAATGTCAGCCAAGATCCGTAGAACCTCTTTTATCTCATCAAGTTTGGTTTCTTTTAATTCATTATTGTATTTAACAAATTCATCCGGTTCAATAAATGCGGTTTTATGTGTATCGGAATAATCATGAAGAATTCCTGTTATCTCACCCTGACTTGATGCTTTCACTTGTAAGACAATGCGCTCTTCACTTAAAGTAATTCTATCAGACATAAGAATATTAGAATATTTATTTATTGATTCATTAATAACCTTATCCTGCCTGCTTTCCAAATTTCTAAGTTTTTTTCTTATTTCTTTAAGTGTATTTGAAGCATTATCCTTGATCTTACCATCTTTATCAACAATTGAATTGATCTTATTATACATTAATTCAATATCACTTTTATCTATTTTACTTGTAAATATTTCCTCAAATTCTTCAATATCACTATTAATAATAAAATGCATTAATTCAAACACACCCTTAATTGTTTTAACATGAGGAATATTGAGAATAAATGATTGTTTAAAAATTGATTCAAATATAGTATCGGCATTATCAAGATAGAATTGTCTTAACTCTATATTAGTACCTGTTCTTAAATACCTATTTATTTCCATTGCCCTTATTTCATACTGCTTTTTTGAATTGAAAATGTTTGTATTGAACAGATCAGCTGTAACAGAAAGTACAGAGTACTTTCCAAATTCTTCAAGAACGGTATTTAATTCAATTTTTGATATAAGATTACTGGGGATAAACATTTCTAATGCCCGGACTACTAACAACAAAATCAACTATTTTATAGGCAATTGTTATTCTCAAACTCTTTTGAAAGGAATCCGGCAATGGAAGAATAGATAAGCCATATAATATAATTATCATAATAAACAGAAATATTGCTAAAGAAAATACTACTCCGCCGATTTTATCAAGTATAATTAATGGTGATGAATGAATTGATTTTTTTATGATAAAGACAATCATAAAAAAAAGTAAACCAAATAATACAAATAAAACTGCAAAAGAAAGGATATTAAGAAAATATCCTTCTATTGTTATATATTTTTGGATACTTAGAGAAAAGGGAACATAAAATTTCAATGAAAACATAAATGCAAGAACAACAGCAGATATATTACCTGCCTGTTTTATAAGTCCCTTTTTAATTCCGATTGCAATAGAAATGATAAGAAGAACAAGAAAGATAATATCAATAACTATCATCGTTTTTTCTTCTCTGGTCCTTTAAGACCTTCCTCCTTGCAGCAATTCTTTGTTTTCTTTTCACTTCGCTTGGTTTCTCAAATGTCTGATGTTTTTTAAGCTGGCTCAGAATTCCTGCTCTTTCATAGATCCTTTTGAAGCGTCTCATTGCCTGTTCAAATGATTCTCCGTCTTTTACGACTACTCCTAACATAATTAAATCACCTCTTGATTAGTTAAAATTAATATTTATTCAAGATGCATAGTATATAATATTTACAGTTCTTGTCAATATGTATCATTATCAATACTAAAATCATTTCGTATTGATTGAAGTTTATTAATAATATTATATATTACTTTAAATTCCTTATAAAAAATGTAAACATTGTATCTATACACACCTGCTACCTGTTCAACAATTTGAGGCATTGGTGGAAACGCTCTAATACTTCTATTCTTCTTTGCATATTTATCTATCATTGAAAATATTTCATTAATATTTTTAATTGTTTTATTCTTATCCTTTCCTTTTACAATAATTCTCATTACCCTGCTAAATGGTGGGAATTCCAGTTCCTCTCGCCTTTTCATTTCAATATCAACAAAACTGTCATAGTCAAGATTTTTTATAAAATCACTTACATTCATACCATCAAAACTACCTTCAATAATAATATTCCCTTTTTCATTTCTCCTACCTGCTCTTCCTGCTGTTTGGACAAGTAATTGCAGAAATCTTTCCTCTGTTCTGAAATCCGGTAAATGTAATGCATTGTCCGCATTAAGAATAATCACTGTATTTACATTGGGAATATCATATCCCTTTGATATCATCTGCGTTCCTATAAGTATATCTGTTTCACCATTTATCATTGAATCAATGATCTGCTTTCTAACTCCCTTGTTTGAACTTGAATCAATATCCATCCGCTTTATAGACGCATCAGGATACATCTTGCTTATAATTTCTTCAATTTTTTCTGTGCCCCAGACACCTGATGAAACCAATTTCCCTTTACATTTTGGACATTGTGAATTATGGGGTTTTTTAGAACCGCAATAATGACATAAAAACTCATTAGAACTTTTATGATATGAATATGAAACAGAACAATTATCACATGAAAAATATATTCCGCACTGCTTGCATTTGTATAGATTAAGATAACCCCTTCTATTTATGAATATCATTGTCTGCTTTTTATTTCTAATATTATTTGAAATTGCATCAATAATATATACGGGTAACATTCTTCTCTTTCCACTATTATCTGTTATGCGAATTTCAGGTATAGGTGTGTTCATAAATGTTTTTTTCAGCAATAATTTTTTATACTTTCCTATTAATACATTATTATATGTTTCAAGTGAGGGGGTGGCTGATACAAGCATAATAGTTGCATTATTTTTATAGGCAGAATACACTGCAATATCGCGTGCATTATAATAGGGTGCTGAGTCCGTTTGTTTAAATGACATATCCTGCTCTTCATCAACAATAATAAGTCCAATATTCTTTATAGGAACAAATGTTGCAGATCTTGTTCCTACCAAGATTCGCTTCCTTCCTTCTATAAATGCATTAATATAAAAATACCTTTCACCATCGGATAATTCACTATTATATAAACCTGTTAATTTACTTCCAAATCTACTTATAATTTTTTGATACATATACTGTGCTAATCCAATTTCAGGCAATAGTAAAACAATGTTTTTATCAGTATTTTTTATTACATGATCAATTGCTTTCATATATACTTCACTCTTACCCGAAGCAGGTGGTCCCTGTAATAAAAATGCTGAATATGTATCTTCTTTTAATGATTCTTCTAAAATATTATATGCTTTCATTTGCTCATTATTTAATACAACAGTATCACTTCCCGGTTCAATAATACTCTGTAATTCTTCAATAATTGTTTGTTCTTCAAATAATTTGTCAAAATCGGATTCATTAATACCTGTTGTTTTCATTAATTGCTTTTTTGTATATAATCCATCTAAATGTTTACCTGTCTTATCAGTTAAAACATTTTTATTTGTTAAAGTATATCTTTTAATATTTTTCTTTAATGATGGCAATAGATTTCTCAACACACTTCCCCTTGAACTGAAATAATATTCTGATATCCATTTTATTAGATCAATATATGCACTATTAACGGGTTTATTAAAATGTACATCAGTGATTGGCTTAATATTACTAATTGTTGTAGAATCAGTTAATGATAGTACAATGCCATATCGTTTTCTCCCTCTAAATGATATAATTACAATTGAACCATTTGTGATCTTTTGACTAAGATTCTCAGGAATACTGTATATATATTCTTTGCTACTATTAATATTAACAAGAACCTTACAAAATCTCATTTAAAAACCATTTCAATGAAAAACATAATAATTTCAATATTCTTTGTTATCATAAAATTAACTGTTATTAGCGTAAATAATATAATTGCTATTAAACACACAAATATTATCATTAGAGAAAGCGGTTTTCCATATATTTTTAAATCGGGCTGTCTTGCTGTCATAGTGTCCTTTATTACTGCATTAAAGAACTGCATAAGAAAAAACCCAATAAAGAAAATGAAAAATGGAGTAAACTGATCCTTAATGATAAATGTGAGCAATCCTAATAATAAAGGTATAATGGGTATTGTATATGGAGATAATACTATAATAGGATTTATTTTTTTTGTTCGTATTTCTCCACCGCTATGTAAGGTGGATTTAAAACTATAAACCTTATTAAATGTTAAAAAGGAAAAGATCAGATGTGTGTATTCATGTGTAAATGTTTCCAAAAATCTGAAAAAATCTTTTGTTTTTCTTATAAATACGCTCATCATCAAATATACTGCCATGCCTATTAGTAAATACACGAAATTCATATGAAATATAAATGTAAATTCTTTGTTTACTATAAAATAAAATATGGTAATTACATCATATAACAAAAATAGTAAATATAAAATAATTGAAAAGATCATTTTTTCAGTAATGCCTTTGCATGCTTAATAGCAGTATTATGTGACATTGAAGAACCAAGCATTCTTGCAATTTCTATTATTCTTGCATTGTCTTTAATAACAGATATGCTTATATTATCATTCTTCTCTATCAATATATGATTACCTGCCCTTGATGCTATTTGAGGTAAATGTGTTATTGCAATTATTTGTTTATTCTTACATATTGATTCTAATAATTTTGCAACAAGATCAGCCGTTTTCCCTCCTATACCGGTATCAATTTCATCAAATATCATTAACTCAACAGGATCATATTTACTAATGGTATCCTTTATTGCTAACATAATTCTTGACAACTCTCCACCTGATACAATATCTTTTAATGGAACACCCTGTGGTTTGTATTTGTTAATTAATAAAAATTCCAAATCATCACATCCGTTTGTTCCTATCTTCTCCTTATTAAAATCAATCCCAATCTTTATTGAAGTATCTTTCATATTCAGTTTTATTAATGTACTATTTGTCTGTTTCGCTATTTTCATGGATACTTCTACTCTTTTATTATGTATTGTTTCTGCAATCTCATAGATTATTTTTTGTGTTTCATTGTATTGCTTTTTTAATTTTTCTATCTTTTCTTCGGGAAAATTAATTATTTCAATTTTTTCCTCAATCAATTTCCTATAATCAAATAATTCTTTTAAGTCCATAGAGTATTTTCTTTTCATCCTATCAATCTGTTCCGCTGTTTTTCTTAATTCATTCAATTCATTTTCATCATAATACAATTCATTATTAACTGCTGTAAGTTCTCCTATTACCTCTTCAATAGAAATTGATAGTCCATCAAATATGTTCTTAATATTTTCTATTCGTGGTGATTTTTGTTTAATGGATTCAATTTTTTTGTTTATTTCTTCTACTGTTTTTACTAATGAAATATTTTCATCATATTCACATAAATGCAAAATCTCACCAATTCTTTCCTTTATCTCCTTGAAATGTTCAAGTTCAAATAATCTATTATTGAAATCACTTTCATTAAGATTACCAAAATCAACCTCTGAAAGTTCCTTATATGCATATTCAATAAATTCTCGTTCCTTCCTTATTTTTTCTGCTTCATTTACGGCATTATTAATCTCTTCTTCAATTTCTCTAAATTGTTTATGATACTTCCTAAACTCATTTATTAATGACCCATTCCCGCTTATAATATCAATCAATTTAATCTGATTGCTTTTTGATAATAGCAATTGATGATCATACTGTCCATGAATATCCACAAGTGCATCACCAATCTGTTTAAGCAAATTTACAGTTACCGGCATATCATTTATGTATGCTCGTGATTTTCCGCTCTTTTCAATCACTCTCTTTATAATAATAGGATTTTCCACATCAATATCAATTGAATTTAATTGCTCAATAATATTATAATCAACCTCAAAAACACCCAAAATAACAGATCTATCATTTAATACTTTATTTGAATCTGCTCTTGCTCCAAGTATCATTTCTATTGCATTAATAAGAACGGTTTTCCCAGCACCTGTTTCACCGGAAATCACATTAAATCCATTCTTGAATTCTATATTGAGATTTTCAATTACAGCATAATTTTTTATACTGAGTTCTTTTAACATGATCTAGGGTCCCTGCCAAGAAAGAATTTTTCTCTCATTACATTAATAAATGATGTTTTATCAAACTGAATAAGTTTCAGATTTTTCTCATATTTCATTAATTCAATATCTTCACCAATTTCCAATGATAAGTTTTCCTGCGAATCAGCTGATAATCTACAATCACCATCAATTGGAATAAATGTTACAATTTGGTCATTATTTATTACAATTGGTCTTTGAACCAAATTATGCGGACATATAGGTGTAATAATAAACGAATTGACACCAGGAAAAAGAACAGGACCGCCTGCTGCCATTGAATATGCTGTTGAACCGGTTGCTGTTGATAGAATAATACCATCAGCCGATACATTTGATACCTCTAATCCGTCAATCATTACTTTTATTTTTATCATTCTTTGTACTTTTGAGGAATATACTGTAAATTCATTTACGGCAGTATAGGTATGTCCATCTTTAATTGTCTTGATCATATCCTTTTCTTCTATAAAATAATCACCCCTTAATATTTTCTCAAATCCCTGTTCAATATTATCATTTCTTGTTTGTGTTAAAAACCCAAGTGAACCAAGATTGATCCCGAATAATCTCATATTATATGGAACAATAATTCTTGCTGTTTTCAGCATTGTTCCATCACCGCCTAATGATGCTACTATTGTTTTATCAGGATTGAATTCACCCAATTTTTCTGAATTTATTATTGGAAGTGTTTTACTTTCCTTTCCATTTAAAGCATAAATTTTAATAGAGTGCTTTTTTGCCCAGTTAATAACATTATTTACTGTTTTCTCTGAATTGTTTTTTGCATAATTAACTGATAATATTATATTTTTCATTTTCTGTTCATCATTATTATTCTGTCAATCCCTGACAGGTCTTTTACAATTCTTATATGTTTATACTTACCTTTTTTAATTGCATAACTTTTTATTGATTTGCATTGCCCATAAGCAAATTCAATTGTTAATAATGCATTCTTTCTCATAAATTTGTATGAATTATCAATAAGATACCTAATCTTATCAAGCCCTTCCTCTCCTGCCTCAAGGGCAATGCAAGGTTCATGCATTTTTATTTCGTCCTGCAAACCATTCAAATCAGATGATTTGATATAAGGTGGATTGGAAACAATAACATCAAAATGTCTTCTTCTTGAAAAACATTCAAATCCGTCTGCATTTAAGAATTTTATATCATCCTTGATCTTATTTAATTTAGCATTCTTCTTTGCTACCTTTAGGGCAGCATTTGAAATATCAATCCCCATATACAAACACTTTGGGGCATATTTTGCTAATGATACTATGATATTGCCTGAGCCAGTTCCAATATCCAATATACGATAATTCCTCTTTTTATTTTCAAGTACATGATTCATTACCTGTTCAACAAGAACCTCTGTTTCAGGTCTGGGGATTAAGACATGTTTATTCACATAAAAAGGTAAACTCATAAATTCAGTTCTGCCAATAATATATTGAACGGGTTCCTTTTTCAATCTTCTCTGAATTAATGCTCTAAAATAATTTGCTTCAATACGAGTTAATTTCTTTTTATAATCAACATAAAGATCAATTCGCTCTTTATTCATACAATATACCATAATAAGTTCGGCATTAAGTCGCGGCTTTGGAATATTTGCCTTTTTGAAAAGGTTTATTGCTTCAATTATAAGCTGTTTACTATCCCACTGTGTTTTAACCAAAAACCTTCTCCAATCTTTCCTTCACATCTTCCTTTTGCAATGGTTCTATTAATAAATCCAAGTTCCCATTCATTACTTCTTCCAGTCTGTATAGAGTAAGATTGATTCTGTGATCTGCTATTCTATTTTCAGGAAAATTATATGTTCTTATTCGCTGTGATCTGTCTCCGCTACCTATCTGGTCTTTCCTGTTTTTTGAGATCTTATCTTTTCTATCCTTAATTTGCTTATCATATATTCGTGCTTTTAAAATTCTTTTTGCTTTTTCCTTATTCTTGTGTTGAGATCTTTCATCCTGACATACCACAGTAACTCCGGAAGGTATATGTGTCATCCTCACCGCTGTTGCAACATTATTAACATTTTGACCACCTGCTCCTGATGCGTGGAAAATATCAATCTTCAGATCTTTTTCGCTTATTTCATTATCTACATTCTTAACTTCAGGTAAAACCGCAACTGTAACAGCTGAAGTGTGAATTCTGCCATTTGATTCTGTTGCTGGTACCCGTTGAACGCGATGGGTTCCACTTTCATATTTAAATTTTTTGTATGGTTTATTACCTTTTATTCCAAAAATTATTTCTCTATACCCACCTAATCCTGTTTGATGGAAATTCATAATTTCCGTTTTATAGCCATTATCTTCGGCATACTTTTTATACATCCGGTATAAATTTGATACAAATAATGCTGCTTCCTCCCCACCTGTGCCTGCTCTTATTTCAAAAAATATATCTTTACTATCATCAGGATCTTCCGGTAGCATTTGAACTTTGATCATTTCTTCTAATTTGGTTTTTTCTGAGTTTATTTCTTTCAATTCATTATTAGCCATTTCTTTTAATTCTGAATCATTTGAATTATCTAATATATCAGTATTCTCAATAATCTGTTCTTCAATATTCAGAAGTTTAAGAATATTTTCAATAACAGGTTTTCTTTTGGAATATTCTTGAGAGTACTTTTTAAATTGATTCTGATTTTTAATTATATCAGGATTAGAAAGCTTTTTTTCCAAATCATTAAAGTCCTCAATCTGCGTTTTGAGCTTACTCAGTTCCACTACTTTTCTCCGTTTCACTAACTGTTAATGCTGCATTTAAAGATGCAATAGCCACTTCAAGCATTTCATCAGTTGGTTCTTTTGTTGTTATTAACTGGAATAGTAGTCCGGGCATAATCAATATTTTAACAAAAATATTCTTAAACCATTTACCCGTTAGAGTCAACACTTCAAAAGCAATTGCTGCAACAAAAGGAAGTAAGATCAAATGATTTATTAATCTGCTTAATGGATTATTTGGAATACCTAATAGATTAAAAATTATTGTATCAAATATTGCGTAAAAAATAATTGCAGTAATAAGTACAATGAAAATAAAACTGGTTCCGCATCTTGGATGCTTTGTTGAATATTTTCTTGCATTTTCTACTGTTAATTCTTCACCATTTTCATATGTAAAAACTGTTTTATGTTCCGCACCATGATACATAAAAAATCTCTTAATATCCTTCATTAAACTTATAAGCAGAATATATAGAATAAAAAATGCCATTCTCAATAAACCAAGAAATAAATTAAAGTATATCTGATTGTCCTGTAACTTTAATAGATTTCCCAGTAAAATAGGTACTAAAAGAAATAGACCTATACCTATTGCAATTGCTACTATAAATGTTAGTACAGTTAATAGTTTATCTTTTAAGGAATTCCCTGTTTCTTCTTCATAATAAATTTCAGCAGATCTATTTATGCTATCAAGACCCAGATTCATCATTTCAATAAACGAAACAATACCCCTGATAAATGGAATACCATAAAATTTATTTTTCTTTGTCCATCTTACATATGGCTTTGACTGAACCTCTATTTCATTATTCTTTTTTCTCACTGCAATTGCATGACCACCATCAACAAGCATCATAACACCTTCAATGATTGCTTGTCCTCCTGCTCTTACTAATTTTTTACTCACCAAATTTCTCCTTTAGTGAAACATATCTAAGATAATCTTCTAAGGAAGCAATTGTTTTAATATACATTTTTCCATCCTGAACATTAATAAGATTTGCTTTCACAAGTTCTTCAATAAAATTTTTCAATTTAACCTTTTTGATACCTAATATTGATGACATTTCCTCAAATGAATAATCAAGATCAATTACAATTGTGCCATCATCCTGCTTCACCCCACTTTCTTCTGATTTTGTAATAAGAAAAGCTATTAGTCTTTTCTTTAATGATTTGATCATTAAGTATTTTATCTGCTCATCTGCACGTCTAAGCCTAACAGTTAATTCTGTAACAATATATTCTATTAAGGGTTCTTCTCCCATCTTTTTCTTCATTGCCTTTTTATCAAAAGTAATGAGATGAGATTCTCCATCTGATATTGCAGTGGCTGATCTTGGGCTTCCATCAATAATAGACATTTCCCCAAAGAAATCTCCTTCCTTTAATACTGCCAAAACTTTTACTTCATCACCAACTTTTTTAATGATCTTGATTCTTCCGGATTTTATAAGATACATCTCATCACCGGGTTCCCCTTCCTTAAATAGAACATGCTCGCTTTTAAGTACTTTCTCTATTCCATAATTTGAAGCCATAATGTTCTCCTTTTAGACATTTAACTGTAAAATAGTAGGTCCTATCCGTTTAAAGCTATTTCTATTATATGTATTTATAATTTTATCACAATGTTCTTTGTTAATACCTGATTTTATTATTGTTTCAATATTCTCTTTCTTATCAAAATACATATATGAAAATTCATCAATTATCTGATAAGAAATACCCATTTCTTTTTCATCTGACTGTCCTTCCCATAGATCAGCACTTGGTGCTTTTTCAATGATTTCTTTAGGAATATATAAAAATTCAGCAAACTTAAATATCTGGGTTTTAAATAATTCACCTATTGGATTAATTGCACATGCCATATCACCAAATAGAGTACCATACCCCATTATTAATTCTGATCTATTGGAGGTTCCTATTACAAGTGCATTATGAAAATTTGCCTTATCATAGAGCACGGACATTCTTTCCCTTGCACATTTATTACCAATTCTTAATTTAGATGGTTCATTCTCATTATTAAAGTAATTATCAATCTGTTTTGTAATACTTATTGATGTAAGTTCAATATTGTTAAATTCAGCAATCATATATGCATGTTCTCTACCTTTTTCATTACTTGTTTTATAGGGAAGATAAAATGCAAAAATATTTTCCGGGTTTAATACTTTCCTTAATAGGGTTAATGAAACAGCAGAATCCAAGCCGCCGGATATTCCTATAACAACATTTTTAAACCCTCTATTATGTATTTCACTTTTCAGTGTCTCACTTAAATTAATTGATACTTTTTTATAATCAATATCAAGATAGGACTTTATAATAGCACTCCTTTTTTACAGTCCTTTATTTTATCAATTCTTGACTTATAGTCAAGAATTTATTTACTATTTTTTAAATTTAACAAATACTTGACATAAAACAAATATACCGTAATATTGATTTTATGGAATTAGTATCCTTATTCAAACAAGTATTACCCGATTCATTGATTATGTCTGGAAATGACATTTTGAGCGATTATTCAACCGATGAATCCGGCATTAAATATTCAAAGCCATTAATTGTGCTATTCCCTGAAAATACAGAACAGGTTTCAAAAATAATGAAAACAGCATATGACAATGATCTACCAATAATCCCAAGAGGTCTTGGCACGGGCTTATCAGGCGGAGCCATACCTATAAAGCCATCTGTTATTCTATGCCTTGAAAAAATGAAAAGCATTATTGAAATTGATGAAGAAAACCTTATGGCTGTTGTACAGCCGGGAATCATAACAGGTGATCTGCAAATTACTGTTGAAAAAAAAGGACTATTTTATCCACCGGACCCTGCATCACTTGAATCATGTTCAATTGGAGGAAATATTGCCGAATCTGCTGGTGGTCCTAGAGCAGTAAAGTATGGAACCACCCGTGATTATGTAAGGGGCATTGAAATAGTTTCGCCACAAGGGAATATAATGAGATTTGGCGGCAAAATTAAAAAAGATGCAACTGGCTACAATATAAAGGATTTAATAATTGGTTCAGAAGGAACATTATGTGTAATTACTGAAATCACACTTTCTCTACTGCCATTACCAAAATTTGATACTGATCTTCTCATTCCATTTAATAATATGGAAGATGCTGCAAGGACTGTATCGGACATTATAAAAAGTCGTATCATTCCCTCAACAATTGAATTTATGGAAGAGCGCGCACTTGAAGCAGCATATAATCTGCTTGGTAATAGTATGCCTGTTAAGGATGGCAAGGCACAGTTATTGATAAAAATTGACGGCAATACCATTGACTCCATTGATAAGGATGCTGAACAGATAGGTAAAATATGTTTTAAGAATAATGCAATTAATGTATTTGTTGCTGATTCAAAACCATTTAAGGAAAATCTATGGAAAGCAAGGCGTTCACTGCATGATGCAGTTGTTGATATGTCAATTGAGATGGAAAGAGAAGATATTGTTGTACCTCCATCAAGATTACCTGAATTGATCTCAAAAATAAAAGCAATTGAAAAGCAGTATGGTGTAATGATTGTTATTTTCGGTCATGCCGGAGATGGGAATGTACATATAAATATAATGAAAACGGAAGATAATAAAAATGAATATGAAAAAAATCTAAGTAGTATTGTTAGAGAAATAATGGAGACCGCGGTCTCTCTTGGAGGTAAGTTATCAGGAGAACACGGCATTGGACTATTCAAACGCGAATTTATGCATTTGGTGTTTACAGATGAACAATTGGAATTAATGAAAAACATCAAAAAAGCATTTGACCCTAAAAATCTTTTAAACCCGGGGAAAATATTTCCATGAAATATCTATTCTATTTTCTTTTACTATGTTCCATTACATTACAAGGTGAAATCATTACTTCAAATGATAATATTTCATTTGAATCATTTATTACTAAACATATTGATTCATCATCTGAGGATATTTTTCTTTACACTTCTTTATTATCATCAAAGAAAATTGTAAATGCATTGATCAACAAGCAGGATAATTGCAATATTCACATAATTATTTCTGAAAATTCCCTGTCAAAATCATACTCATTGCATACCACATTATTAGAGAATGGATTAAGTGCTTTTTCATTATCAACATTGGGATATCAATATTATGGAACTTTTATAATAAAAGATAAAGAAATTATCTGGGGTAATTTTGACTGCTCACAGGATAAGTATAATGAAAACTCATATATTTTCACTTCAAACAATAAACAGATACTTTCGGACTATAAGGATTTATTCAATCTAATGATGGATTATTCATATTCACTTAATGTTTTACCTGATACCATTACTGTTGAAGAGATCAATGAAGATCCTGAAAAATTCAGTAATCAGTATTGTATTATAACCGGAAAAGTCAAAAAAGTAATAAAATCCAAAAATAGTGATACCTATTTTCTATATTTCTCTGATAATAGAGATGAATATAAGGTTGTAATATTTTCAAATATTTATAATGATATGAAAAAAGCATCCATCTCACCAATGTACTTCATAAACAAACAGGTTTTCGTCAAAGGCACTGTAATCCTCCACCCCAAATATGGAACCGAAACCCTCCTATCCTCCTATAAATGCATCACTTACTAGGGACGGGGTATGTGTTTATGTGTTTTTTTTTCATTCTTCCTATCCCTGTAAATACCACTCAATGAACCAAATTTTAAATCTTGAAAAATATCGATTTTAGCAATTTCCTTAAAAGTGAGTCCTGCATTCTCTTTAAGTCTAATTAGTAATTCTCCTCTTAATTTTTTTCCTTTATGAGTATGTGTATTAATCTTTTTTAATTTAATATGATATTCTTTTTCAAATTGCTTTATAACTTTTTGTGGATCCTGGAATTCATCCTTTCTCTTTCTCATTCTTGGATCACCCGTCTTTACAATTTTTTTTCTGCGATTAAATTTCTTTATAAAACCTTTTATGTTTGAAGCCTCACCAATAAATTCACCAACAGGTGTAGTAATTACAGAAATTTCTAATTTATCAATATTCTTTAAAGCTTTTTTGATCATTTTTCTGAATTGTTTTCTTTCAACAAAGTAATCTTCTACATAATGTGCGTAAATTAAAGCTTCATCAGAATAATAAATATTTATAGATGACCAATAGTATTGAAATGGATCCTTCACAATAAACGCTTTTACAGGATTAAGTAAATCATAAAACAATACATTTATCATGTGTGAATCATCCTGAATTAGTTTTGAATTGTATCTACCTTGGAAAACATATCCCTTTCCTCCATT
>JAUVJU010000175.1 GCA_030592285.1 Caldifarciminota bacterium | reverse complement strand
GCAATAAATGAAGCAGGGAATTTTGTAATTACATGGATGGATTTTAGAAGTACAACGGACTTTGATATATATGCCCAGAGATATGATAATGCAGGAGCATTGCTGGGAGTTAACTTTAAGGTTAATGATGATGCAGGAACAGATACTCAATATTATCCATCCATATCAATGGATAATGCAGGGAATTTTGTAATTACCTGGATGGATTATAGGAGTACAACGGACTATGATATATATGCCCAGAGATATGATAATACAGGAGCAGCACAGGGAACAAACTTTAAAAGTAATGATGATGCAGGAACAAGTGATCAATATTATCCATGTGTCTCAATGGCTCCTGATAGCAATAGATTTATTGTTTATTGGACCGATTACAGAAATCCGGATGGCGACCCTGAGATAATGACACAGAAATATGTTGATGGTTCCCCTGTTGATCCCAATATGCAGATAAATGTTGATTCACTTCCATATTATCATCAAATGTCATGGAAAGAAGGCATTGCCTGTAATAATGATCTAATAATATTTGCCTGGATGGATGATAGAAGAGCTAAGGGCTGGGATATATATGGAAAACTAACTGATTGGGATGTAATGTCTGGTATAGAAGAATATCCCATAACAAGAAAAATAGAGAACAAAAAAATAAGTGTATATCCGAATCCATTTTTTAAATCAATCAATATAAGCGGCGGGACTGGTAAATATATGATTTATAATGTATCAGGCAGATTAGTAAGAAAACTACATAATGGCTATTGGGACATTAAGGACAATATGGGTAAAGAGATAAATAATGGTATATACTTTATTAGATGTGATGGTTATAAATCAGTCAAGATAATTAAAATGAAATAATTAATTTTTATTAATTATCTTAATAAACAACAAAGGCAGGCAGGAATTGAATTCCTGCCTGTTTTTTAGTATAGTAATATTCCTTCAGGAATTTACATTTATAAACTAAACTTTAATAATAAAGAGATTGCAGGGAAACTAACAATAATAAAGTAAACAAAAAAGCCGCCCAAAAGGGCGGTTTTTCTTTTCCCTCTATTTAAAATTATCTTTTTACATAAAATTCAGCATACCGCCTTTAGACATTTTTTTCATTACTTTTTTCATTTGTTTATGCTGCTTTATAACAAATTTCACCATTGATATATATTAATATATAAATACTTTATTATAATGAAATCATTTGACTTTTATCACAAATGGTATATACTTTTATAAAATTACAAGGAGGTTTCGATGAAAAGAACATTACTTTTATCTATTATGCTTATACTCTTTTTCAGCATTGCTGTTAATGCAAATGATTTGAGTATAAATGCAAACAATTTTTCAGATAATTATCTGAATATTAATGGTCAAAAATTGAAAGAAGAACCCATTAGCTCAGATTATACCCCTTTTACAGGATATAAGAGTGGTTCCGATTCCTTTGGCTATGAATATCTTTCAACACAGGACAGCGACCCTATAGCATTTAACTGGATTGAAATATCAGCAACAGGAACACCAATGTATTTAGGTGATGATGATGATACTTTAGCTATGCTTTCATTCACATTTCCATTCTATGATAATTTCTATGATACAATAAATATTAATTCCAATGGAACCATTTCTTTTCAAGGAAATTATATTGGTTATACTAATACTGCCTTACCTACAGATGCATATGGTGGACCATGGGATATAATATGTATGTTCTGGGATGATCTTAATCCAAGTAGTTTTGGACAAGTATATTTTCAGGATTTTGGTACATATGCAGTAATTGAATTTGACAGTGTACCACGCTACGGTTCATCGGTTGGCAATACATTTGAATTAATACTCTATGATAATGGAGATATACTATTACAGTACTTGCAGATACTTTATTATGATGATGCAACCATTGGCATTCAGGATAGTACTTCATTTGCTGATGCGAATAACTGGTATATTGAATATGTATATGATAGTTTACCAGCAGGACATATTCCTGTTAATAATACTGCAATACTATTTAAATATCCAGTTGCAACAACTAATCATGATCTAGAATTACATTCAATTGTTACGCCTTCAAATGTAGTTATTACACCCTCTGTATCAATCAATCCTGAAATAATGATTGAGAATGTTGGAGCAAATGATGAAACTGCATTCTGGACTTATTGTTATATTGAAGATGGAACGGGTACTCCGGTATTCAATGATTCATTATTGGTAAATGATACTATACTTATTGATTCAACATATAATGTTCAATTTTCTTCATTCATGCCAGGTACTATGGAACAATACAGCATGATAACATGGGTATATTTACCTCTTGATTCAAATAGAACAAATGATACATTGTCATTTGATTTTAGAACTTATGATCTTGATGTGGGATGTCTAAGTATTAATAGCCCCGGAACAATTGTTGACCCTGCTGTAACACAAACAGTTGAAGCTGATTTTAGGAATTATGGAACAGATGATGCTATCTTTGATGCCTGTTTTATTATCAAAGATGCAGTACATGCAACAATTTATTCACATATTATAAATATCGGCCTTTTATCGGCAGGAACAGATACAACTGTTTCATTTAATGACTGGAATGCTCCAATACCATTAGGTGCATATACATGTTATGTATATACTGTTATGGCAAATGATTTAAATAATGGTAATGATACATTAATACTTAATACTTCTTCAATTATATTCTGGGATGATCTTTCATTTGCAACTTCTCCAAATCCAATACAATGGCCCGGTTACTGTATGGATAATAATTCCCAATTCTGGGTTGCTGGCGGGATTGATACATTGGGTGGTACAAGTAATATTGTGCAGGTATTTGACACAATAACAGGATGGTTTACTGCTACCAATATACCTACACCAACTAGTGCACCTGCTGTTGCAATTATTGACAGTAAATTATATGTTATTGGCGGCATTGATAACGCATTTTTCGGTATTGCTCAAACACAGATATATGATATTGCTTTAGATACATGGTCAACAGGCACAGCTCCTCCCGATCCAAGGGGAGGTATGAGTGGTGGTGTTTATAATAATTGTATGTATATTATTGGCGGCTTAACAGATGGTGTTTTTCCAACAAATTGTCATACATGGCGTTATGAACCTGCTGCTGATACAGCAAGTGGAACTCCTTGGGTACAAATGTCTGATTGTCCAAGAGGAGCCAATGGACTTGCATTGGGTGCTCATTTCTATGGCTCTCCTTCACCTGGTAATGATTATATTTATGCCGGTGGAGATTATAGGGGTTATACAGATTTTTACAGATATGAACCAACTGCTGATACAGCAAGTGGAACTCCATGGTTAACACTTCCCACATTACCAACCGATATTGGAACAAAGGATCCATGTATGGTTTGGGATAATGATTATGCATATTTATATGGAGGTGATGTAGCTGGTTCTTGGGTTGGTCCATATTC
>JAUVJU010000065.1 GCA_030592285.1 Caldifarciminota bacterium | reverse complement strand
TTTGATACTATTATTGGAATATTCATAGCATTTGCAGCTGATTGTAATCTGGAAGCAAGATTAACATTATCTCCAATAACTGTATAGTCCAATCTTTGAGAGGAACCAATATTCCCCACTACCGCAGTACCGGTATTAATACCTATACCAACATTTATTGCTTCAAGTCCCTTGCTTCTTCTTTGCAGATTTAATTCATTTACCGCTTTTTGAATAGCAATAGCACTCTTAACAGCATTAAAGGACGGATTTTCAAGATACATAGGGGCACCAAATACAGCCATTACACAATCGCCAATAAATTTATCAAGTGTACCATCAAATTTAAAGACCGAATCAGTCATTTGACTTAAATATGTATTTAGAATATTAACAACCTCTTCAGGAGACATTTTTTCAGACATTGTTGTGAATCCCATAATATCTGCAAACATTACACTAACATGCATCCTTTCTCCCTTTAATCGATTCAGAAAAGCATCAGGATCTTCAAATACCTTTTCTGCAACCTGTTTGGATACATACCTTGTAAATGCCATTTTTATCATTTCCTTTTCTCGTATATTAACAACCATTTCATTAAATGTATCTGTTAATACTCCCAGTTCATCCGAAACAATTCGCTTTACCTTTACATCCAAATCACCATTTGATACTTTCTTCACTCCCATCATTAGAGATTTCAACTGCTTTGTTAAAAATGATGAAAAGAATATGGATATAATGATTCCAATAACAATAAAAATCAATGTAATAATTGAAATAAGTATTATTGTGTCATTTTTTACTTTAATTATTTCTTTTGTTGATATTCCTAATTTAACATAACCAATTAATTTTTCATTCCCAAGCATTACCGGTTTTATGATTTCTATTTCATTTTTACCTATACGAATTTCATTTTTATTTATTAATAAAAATAAAGAATCATTTACACCCCATTCACTTATTTTATCAGATGCAATTATTCTATACTTTTCATCAAGAATTTTAGCATATAAAAATCCCTCATTTGTCATTGCATCTCTCACAAGTCCTGCAAGATATGTATCCTCTTCTAAAATAATCGGGTCCTCTGCATTTAATGCCATATTTGATGCAAGTGCATTTAATCTATATTTTATCTGATTTTCAATATTTCTTGTAATTCTTGTAACCAATGTTAATCCAATAGAAAAACCAATAAGTATGATAATGGAAATAATGAATATAAGTATCTTTATTCTTAAAGTGATTTTCACTAATTTTCCAGTTCTTTGATTTTCTTTTTTGCCTTTTCAATGTTCTTTATTGCTTTACTGTATTTAGGATTGATCTCCAAACATTTTTCCCAATATTTTACGGCAATACGGTAATCATTATTGGTATATGCTTCTATGCCTTTAAGATATAATTTATCTAAATCCTCAAGTGAATATATATTAAATGCTTTTATTTTATTTAGGTAATCCTTTGCTGATTTGTTTGTTGAATCAATAATAACAACCTGTTGAAAATATTCTTCTGCCTTTTTATAATCTTTACTGTTAAAATATTGAATTCCATTATTAAGAAGGACTTTCACTTCACTTGTGCTTTTTGTTTCAATATTACTTCTTAATTCATTCAATTTATCAAGTTCAACATTATATACAATTAATGCATTAATTTTTTTAACTGCACTTATATAATGTTTTTTCTTAATAAATTTCTCCACTTCCTTTATTCCTGCATAAACAATATTACCTATTTTTTCATTGACTTTATTTAAATACTGTTTACCTGTTTCATTATTTATTTGTTCAAATATTTTCTTTGCCTTAATATATTTTCCATTTTTATAAAATATTATTCCCTCATTTAATTTATTATTATCTTCTTGCTTATTAAGTATTTCTTCCTGTTCCTTTTCTGCCATTGACTTGTATTTTAATGCTTTTTCATTATCCGGATACTGTTTTAATATACTCTCAAACATTGTTAATGCATTGATATAATCCTTATTAATAAAGTAATCAATGCCTAAATCTAGTAATTTATCCATATCCCATTGTTTTTTACTTTTTTCTATCATTTCACTAAGGATTCTTCCCTCTTCACTGTCCGGACACCAAATAAGTGCTAAATCAATGTTTTCTAAAGCAGATTCATAATCCTTATTATCAAATGCTGTTTTTGCTTTATTAATAAACATTTGCGACATCATTTTTTCTTTTTCTTTAAATTGCTTTTCCATTTCAGCATACATCTTCCTTTTTTGACTTTCCTTCTTCTGTACTGTAAATAAGTGGTTATATTCAATCCCTGCAATATGAACCAAGCCAAGATTCTGATTATAAGATGCTGCATAATTTATTATTACTGAGCCAATTCTTATTCCTAATCCACCATTGATATTATCCAAAATATTTGCATTTCTACTATTATACATATATCCCGTTCTAATAGATAATATACTTGCTATTACATACTCTATGCCTAAGCCTGCTTCTATCATGCTATTTTCAGCAATATAATAATTAAAATCAGTTACAAGTTTTAATTGTTCAATAGGCGAATATCCAATACCTGCTTTTATAAGAAGAGGCATATATGAGACATCATTGTATTTAAGATTAATCCCAATATTATCCATTGAAACACCAATGCTGAGATCATTACTTATATTATACAAAATGCCTGCATCAAACAATACTCCAAAAGCAGTATAATCATGTACAGAGGAATAGAGCGGTTTTATATTTATACCTGCTTTAAAATCATTGAATATTTCTTTTGCATAATTTATTGTAAGTACAGCACTGATATATCTATAATAAGTAGAATCAAATACATCACTTTCTGTTAATGGTATTGCATTTGAATATATCCCTCTTGTTTCAATACCAAAATTTCCTATTTGCGAAGGAATGATAAACCCAAGATGTTCAAATCTTGTTTGCCAAAAATATTCCGTGTGATTTGCAAAAGTTGAAAAATAATTCCTATTTAAAGATAATGCCGGATTCCTGAAAAAATCATTTGTCATTGTATTACCATTGTTTCCCATACCTGAAGTTATTGGATTAATATCAATATATAAGAACTGAAATCCACCCTCTCCATTTACTAATATTATTGAAAGAACTAATAATAAAAACAATGTCTTTTTCATTATTTTATCCTTACAAATTTTTTCTTCATTAAATATATTTCTCCATTATCATCTGAAACACTAATTAACATAAAATACATATCTGCATTTAAATTAGTTATATCAATGGATACATTTTTATGTTCCCCTGCTAAAATGGATCCATTTGATTTAATAATATTAGTTCCCTTTAGATCATAAACATTAATCACAATATCAGCATTTCTTAATGATATCATACTAATAAATAATTCATTACTTAAAATAGGATTAGGCCATAAAAATATTTTTTCCGTATCAAACCATTCTTCAGGATGAGTAATGTTTATATTTGTTATAAATGTATCAACAAAGCCATATTGATCAGCAGCAAAAACACACAGTGTAATTAATGAGTCCAACATTCCTATTGATAGTAATTCATATGTAAATGATGAATCATTTATTGAATCAGGAATAAATTCAATAGATAAATTGCCAAGGTTATAACCATATATATATGAATCATCCAAATCAATGTTTGCTTTATTTGAATGTACAGAAATATTGATTGTATCTCCAATTTGAGGATTTTCTGGTAAATATGATATATTAATATTAAGTGAATCCAAAAGTAAATCTTTTATAAAGAAAATTCCGACATCTGATAAATCGGTTTCAGTACCAAAACTATTAATTGAATGAACTCTCCAATATATTGAATCATTATCTAATGTATTAACTGTAAACACTGTATCTAAGCAAGAATTTCCAACAATTGTGTCTAATATTATATTTGTAAATAAACTGTCAGATGCAAAAATGTAATGATACTTTTTAATATCAGCATCATAATCAGCAATTGAATGTATTGTAAAATCATAGGGTAAATCAATTGTATCTCTATTTGATGGTAAGATACAATTTACAGGCGGCGTTGCTTTGAGATCAAATCTAAAACTCAATTCGCTTGCTTTATTATTTGCAGAATCAACAGCAATTACATTCCAATAGTATCTTCTATCAAAAAATGGTTCTACAAATAGGGAGGTATCCACATTAAAAAAAGTATCATTTACAAAATATATTTTCGCAGTACTCAAATCCGTTAATGTATCAATTTTAATAATATATTCCATAATACCTGAGTGAGAATCATTTGCTTCATTATAAATCAAACGAAATTGTCTGGACATCACATTGCTATTATTAGGAGGGATATGTTTTATGGGCGGATTAGGAAGTATTGAGTCAAACTTCAATACTGCAATTGTATTATTATGATAATCAATATTACCCCTATAATCCATTAACCATACAAACATTTCTGTTTCTCCATTAGGCAATGTAAATATATTTCTAAGTGTATCTTGAATAGTAAATGTGGTATCATCATTTGTAGATGGCGGTATTCCAAATTTCATGTAAGCCCTGTAAATCGCTGAATAATCAAAAGGATTATGCCAGCTAATCTGTAATGGCAATGTATTATACCATTTAAATACCGCATCACCATTTACTTTCATATTTTCAGGTGCATAAGGTGCCTTATCAGGTTTGGCAGATGCAAGATATGAGAATGCTCCACTGGCATTCTGTATGTTAAAGTCAATATATATATGATTTATATCTAAAAAGAATATTTCTGGTCTCTTCAGAAGTGGATAATTACCTATCCACAGCACCCAGTCTGATTCAAATTCTGAAGCAAATTCATTCCATAATGAATACATAAGTACTTGTTCTCCTGCAATACTGTCAAAATAACTAATAAGTGGATATCCTCTATTATCATATACCATTTGAGGATATGATTGCTCTCTGTTAACTTCAGCAATAAATACACTATCAAGAAAAACTGCCGGGTCATCAAATAATTTCATTTTTATATTCATATGTGAATTTGAATTATTATAAGAAGAATACACAACACGCACTGTATCATTCTTTATATTAACTACAGGACTATAATTCGCTATGGAAGTATCAATTGGATAAAGGTTCTGATCCCCTAATTCATATGGAAAATTAACTACTGTCATATATATATGCTGTGATATTGAATTAATATTTCTGTATACAATATATGCTTCATTAGCATTTTTATTAAAAGATATATTTGGTTCAATGCAAAAAGTATTAGGGGTTAATAGTTGAACAGGCAGTTCAAATGTACTCCCCGAGTCCTCTGATACAGCAAACATAATCCATGTAGAATCTACAACAGTCGTATCACTTACCGTTCTGAAAAAAACCTTGTTATAAGTAATAAATACTATTTCTCCATTATCTGTTGCATCAATATTCAGATTTGTATGAAATATATTAGCAAAACTTGACATTGTATCAATCATCTGTCCATGCGTAAATATAAATGATGTATCTGCACATTTTTCAAAAAAAACAACAGTTCTACCCGCATAATAATCTATCCATGTAATAAATGCACTCCCATTTTTATCAGAAACTATTTCCCCAAAAAATGGTGTAATACCTGATAAACTGTTTACCTCTTTAGCAGCAGAAACAATGCTATCACCAATAATATAATTCACATATACATTGCTTGAATCACTGCTAATCCTATCAGTATATATTTGATAATATACACTATCTTTATACTGTGTAATATTTGACCACTCAACATTATTTCCGGCAATAGGTAATATTTTAAATTCAAAGGAAAATATCATTACTGTTATTAATAATGATAATAATAGTAAACATAGTTTTTTATTCATATATTGTATTATATATTTACAAAAGAAATTGTCAATCAATTCTATTGTAATTTGTGAATGATTTTGTATAATGTAAACACAAAAAGGAGTAAATATGATAAAAAAGGAACAGGATGCTTTTGGTAAAGCAATGTATGATAGTTTGAAAACCCAAAACAAGTATATTCGAACAGTATTTGAAAGGGATGATGGTTATGTAGGTTGTTCTTGCTCTGTATTTTCATACTGCTGCGAATATGAAAATTGGCATAAGCATGAACAAAAAGCTATTAAATATGCTTCTGGTAAAGTGCTTGATATGGGATGCGGTTCAGGCAGGCATTTGTTATATCTTCAAAAAAAAAGGGTTTGATGCTACGGGAATAGATATCTCTCCCTATATAATAAAATCATGTCATTTGAGAGGAATAAAAAAAGTTTATTTGAAAAATGTTTTTCAAATAAAAGAAAAGAATTTATATAATACAATTCTCTTATTGGGCAATAATTTCGGACTTATGGAAAGTGCAGAACAGTCTGTGAAGGTATTAAAAAAATTATATTCTATTACAAAAGACAATGCTATTATTATTGCACAAAGCATGAATCCTCATAATCCAAAGAATGGGATATCATATCAATACAGACAAAGCAATAGAGAAAAAGGTAATTTGCCAGGACAGATGAGAACAAGACATAGATATGGAAAAATTAAAGGTCCATGGCATAATTACCTGTTTGTATCACCAACTGAGATGAAAAAACTCCTACAGAATTCAGGATTTTATATTGATAAAATATTTGATAATTCAAAAGGTGTTGGGATGTATTCTGTAATTATCAGGAAAAAATAAATAATTTTAGAATAATAATTATTAATTCTAATGGAAATAAGTATATCAGATAATTTATAAATAAAGCAGCCATAGATCTGTTTGTAGGATTTTTCAATGAACGAATAAAAAAGTTCCATTTTAAATTACTACTCCATTTCTTATAATATTCTTCAAATATCTCATCTTTAAATTCATTCCTTAAATAGTCCAATAAATTAATGTGGAAATCATGATAATAAGGAGAGCTTATATTACCTATTTTATCATAATATGAATAACCGTTTCTATCATAAAAATGTAAATTACTTTTTATTGCATTCATTCCTTTTTTGTAGAGTTCTTCTGCCTTTTCACTATTTGTTAATTTAAAATAATCATAAATACATCTTGTTGCAGATATCATTCCATTTAATATAAAAGGCGGCTTTATTTCATTGGTTGCATATTCTTCATACCACCATTCATTCTCACTTAAAACTACCCTTACACCATTGTTGTTAATATCAATAAAAAATGTATCAATAATTACTTTGCAAATATTTAAATATTTATCTTCATTACTTAATTCATATGCCCTCATCAATAATTGTAATAATCTTCCATTATAAAGAGCGGAACGCCATGTTTGTGTTATTTTATAGGGAGGCCATGGAAAATCTACTTCAATAATAGCATTTCCTTTATTATTAATATGTTTTTCTATAACAGCATCTGCATATTTCAATATTTTTTCTCTGCTATTTTTATTGCTGTTTTTCTTAAATATTTTATATTCCTTATCTGCTAACCATGCATATACAATAGGATTATATCTATAGCCAATATTTACATTATCTCTTCTGCCATAATGATAAAGGGGTGTTCCATCATCTGCAAATTTAATTCCATGTTCTAAACCTCTTTTTGTTAATCTGTAATATAGAAATTCAACAATAATTTTTGATATTTTTTCTGTTTTATTCCCAAAAACAAATAACAAAGCAATTCCTATAATTGCTGCAAGTATTTGTAATATTAAAAAATTGATATTTCCAATCATTTTTTATTTTCCTTTTTTTATTCCTAATTATACTATTATTACTAATTATAGTAAATAGATAATTTCTATTGTCAATAAAAAAAGCCGGCAAATGCCGGCTTTTTATTTTTTATGTCTAATAAACTATTTAAGATCACTTCTGTCAATATACTTGGTATGAAGTAGTTTATGTGCCTTTTCTGAATATGGTGCTCCAAGATAATCTTCATATGCTTTGTTTACTGCCTTATTATAATGTGAACATCTGAATTCAAGCATTTCCTTGTCTTCCTTATACAATCCCTCTGCTCTTCTTCCTTTTCCTGCCAAATCCATACCATATGGTTGTCCGCCGCCTCCAACACATCCACCTGGGCATGCCATGATCTCAATAAAATGATATCTGCATACGCCCTTTTCCTTCATATCCTTATCAACTATTTCCATTAATTTTCTTGCATTTCCTAAACCATGTGCCACTGCTACCTTTGCTTCAAATTCCTTTACTCCGCCTAAGTCATTCTGAAGTTCTTCTTTTAATGGAATCATAACCGATGCTTCTTTTATACCTTCAAGACCCCTAACAGGCATTATATCCACATTTTCAAGATCCTTTCCAGCCAAAACAAAATATGCAGTTCTAAGTGCTGCTTCCATAACTCCACCAGAAGCACCAAAGATTGTTCCTGCTCCTGTATAGAAGCCCATTAATTCTGCCGCTTCTTCTTCTGGTAGATTTACAAAATCGATTCCTGCCTGTTTTATCATTCGTGAAAATTCTCTTGTTGTAAGAACATAATCAACATCCTGATATCCGCTATCTTTCATTTCCGGTCTATCTGCCTCAAATTTCTTTGCTGTACATGGCATTATTGATACTGATACAATATCTTTAGCATCAATATTTGCTTTTTCTGCATAATATGTTTTAACAAGTGTTCCAAACATCTGCTGAGGTGATTTTGCACTTGATACATGATGTTTTAGATTCGGGAAATATGTTTCCATAAACTTTACCCATCCTGGCGAACATGAAGTTACTACCGGAATTTGACTAAAATCATTTGTTGTAAGTGCCTTTAACAATTTTGTAACAACCTCTGTTCCTTCTTCCATAATAGTCAAATCAGCTGAAAAGTTTGTATCAAACACCATATCAAATCCAAGGCGTTTTAATGCTGTATGCATTTTTCCTGATGATACAGTTCCAACAGGGAGACCAAATGGCTCACCAATTGCTACTCTTACAGCTGGTGCTTCCTGAACAACAACATGTTTAGTGGGATCATTAATTGCATCCCATACCTTATCAATATCACTTCTTTCATATAGAGCACCAACTGGACATACATTAGTACATTGTCCACAATTGGTACAAACAGTATCTGCAAGTGCATTATCCATAAATGGCTTTACTGTTGTATCAAATCCTCTATTTGTAAATTCAAGTGCATAAACAGTCTGAACTTCCTGACAAACAGTAACACATCTGCCGCATAGAATACATTTATTGGGATCTCTTATGATTACACCATTTGTATCAAGCGGTTTATCAAATTTTGATCTTTCAAATGGTAATTCATCTATTTTAAGATTTTCAGCCAATTCCTGTAGTTCACATGTTTTATTTCTTACACATTCCAAACATTCATCAGGATGATTGGACATTATTAGTTCAAGTACTGCTTTTCTTGCATTTATAACCTTTTTTGAATGTGTTATCACTTCCATTCCATTTTCAATAGGAGTAATACATGCTCGTTTTAAGGTAAGTGCTCCAATGTCAACAACACACATTCCACATGCTCCTGTAGGAGTCAGGTCTTTATGATAACATAATGTAGGAATATTGATATTTGCTTTTTTAGCAGCATCAAGAATTGAAGTTCCTTCCGGTACTACAATTTCCATTCCATCTATTTTAATTTTAATTTCTTTACTCATTACCTTTCTCCTTTACTTATTGATTATTTCATTAGCAAAATATTTTGCTACGGTTCTAATCGGTACAATTGGTGATTGTCCAAGAGGACAGAATGATGTGAGCTGCATATTGTTAGCAAGATCTTTCATCTTTTCTAAATCTTTTTCTTCCCCATTGCCTGATGCAATTTTCTCAGAAATATCAAATAAAATCTTTGTTCCAATTCTACAGGGAGAGCATTTTCCACATGATTCATGTTTAAAGAAATACATTATGGATTTAAGAATATCTTTCATATCTCTTTCTTTATTCATAATAAGTACTGCTCCAGAACCCAAAACACCTTCAAATTCTATTGGAGAATCATAATCAAGTTTCATTTCAAGTGCCTCATCACCAACAATACATCCTGCTGCACCACCAATTAAAGCTGCTTTAAATTCCTTTCCATCCTTAATACCTCCGGCATATTTAAATATAAGATCTTTTAGGGTTATTCCCATTGGTAATTCAACAAGCCCTGGTTTATTAACATCACCCATTACTGTGAATAATTTTGTTCCTGTTGATTTTTCTGTTCCCAATTTCTTAAATTCTTCAGTACCTTCTGCAATTATTATTGGCACATTAGCTAATGTTTCTATATTATTAACTACTGATGGTAATGTTCTGAATCCTTCAACTCCTGGAAATGGCGGTTTGTTTCTTGGATTGCCTCTTTTGCCTTCCATTGATTCAATAAGGGATGTTTCTTCACCGCATACATAAGCACCTGCACCCTTTCTTATCTCAATATCAAAAGCAAAACCGCTATTAAGAATATTATCACCAAGAATTCCCTGTTCTCTGCATTTATCAATTGCCTTTGTTAAATTATCAATTGAAAGTGTATATTCACCTCTAATATAAATAAAACCCTTATGTGAACCAATTGCATAGCCGGCAATAATCATACCTTCAATTAATCTCATTGGCAAACCTTCCATAATAAATCTATCTTTAAATGTTCCGGGTTCACCTTCATCAGCATTACAGATAACAAATTTCTTGCCTTCAATAGGAGCGGTAAATGACCATTTTAAACCGGCAGGAAAGCCCGCACCGCCACGGCCCCTTAATCCACTTGCCTTTACTGTTTCAATAATCTCTTTTGGTTCTGTTTTTAATGCTTTTTCAAGTCCCTTAAAACCATCAATCTTTTTGTAATCATCAATACATACAGGATTAATTTCGCCAAGACCTTTTATAACTTTTCTGGTTTCTCCATCAACCTTATCTGCAATAGATTTGTATAGTAATTTGTCTGCAATTGAACCCGATTTATAGGAATCAATGATAGTATCAATTTTACCT
>JAUVJU010000088.1 GCA_030592285.1 Caldifarciminota bacterium | reverse complement strand
TATTCCCTCACCACTGTGTTTTGATGGCATTGTTGTTGTTTTGCCCTTAATTAATTCAAAAAGAGCATCTTCTTCACTATTTAGAGAAAACTTTTTTAATATTGAATGAAAAATACCAATACCTACATCCTTAATAATAAATGTAATATGATTGTTTTCTTTCAATAGTTCAATTCTTATTTTTTCCGAGTAAGAATGATCTATTGCATTATTTAATATTTCAGTAAAGCCATAATTAATAATATTATATGTGTTTTTTGTTATATAGCCCTTCATATTGGTTAGTAAAACACTTTCATTAAAAACCTTATCCTCATCAAGATCTTTATTTACATAGATCTTTGAAAATTTTTCAAGTTCCGTCTTTTCACTGATCATATAGTATTTTGTTGTACTTGTGTTTCCCTTTTTTTTAATAAGCTTATCATTAATTAGTTTATTTATATGTTTATGTACTGCCTGCCTACTAATACCAAGCATATTCCCAATAGCAGAAGCTGATATTCCCTTTGATTTATTAATTATGCTTAAAATCTTCTCTTTGGTATTCATATATATATTATATTCACAATCTCAATGGTTGTCAACCTATTGTCAACTTTTTCTGTTTTTTCTTGTCAACCATTTATTGCTTAGCAATTTTCTTAATTATTGAATCACTCTGTATATAATATATTCCCCTTAACAGATCTTTAAAAGAGTAATTCCCTAATGAATCTGTAATCCCCTTATATAAAACAAGACTATCATCCCTTAGAAGATATATATATTCAAATGGTTTATACTTCTCAATGTTTATTTGTGAATTATAGGAAGAATCTGAATATTGTTCATATCTTATTGTTGTTTTTCCAATATTATTATGTTTATCACAATAATCAGATACTATTACTTCTTTCTGATAAAGATTAATTGTATCATTAATGTATACATTTGTACGATTTTTCTCTGTTTTTATTTCCATTGTTTTTATATATAATGGATAAATTTCTATTTCAAAGGTATCAACAATTTCTGAAAAAACTATTCTTATTACCGAATCCTGAAATACAACCCTTTCAACAAATGGTGGGATTGTATCAATTATGTGTGCACCCTTTATTGGAATTCCCGTATAGTCCTTTTTATTATCAAATTTATCCCCTATACCAAAAACATCTACCAGCTCATATCCCCCATCATTATTGTATTGAATAGTTAATACAGATTTGTTTGTATAATAATCATTCTCCATATTTCTCATAGTATCATTTATCAAAAACACTGAATCAACCTTATTATCAAGGACTTCTGTAAAGGTAATCTTTATTTGATTGTTTATTGAATATACTGCTTCTATAATTCCGGGAGCAAAAATATCAGGGGAGGGAGGGGGTTCTTTTTTCCCACAAGAAATAAAAAATATAATTAAAATCAAAAAATAATATTTTTTCATAATAATATATTTATAAGTTTTGAAAAAGACATTAATAATGGATTTCCCATACCTGTTAGGATTAAAATAAATATTGGAATCATTAAATATGGTCCATATTTCATATATGGTTTTTTGTATTTGTTTGGCAATACAAAAAATATTATTTTTGAGCCATCAAGGGGAGGAATAGGCAACATATTAAAAACAAATAATATAATGTTTAATAAAATAAACAAATATAAAAGTTCTAAAACAAATAAATTTATTCCATTAATAATAAAAAGTGTTTTTAATGCAAGAAAGCAAATAATTGCCAGAACAAGATTAGTAATGGGACCACATATACTAATAAGAGCAATATCTTTTAATGGATTTTTTAATGCATTGGCATTTACTATTACAGGCTTTGCCCAGCCAACAATAAAACCCGAATTACTCAAAATAAACATTAATGGTAAAAGGGCACTGCCCCATATATCCATATGAACCAATGGATTTAATGTTAATCGTTTTTTAATTTGATTAGAATGGTCTCCCTTTTTATATGCCATAAAGGCATGTGCAAGTTCATGAAGAACCAATGATAAAACAAAGAAAAGATAAAAAAGTATGTTTTTAAGAATGATCACACATTTGCCTTATCTTTTTTCTCCTCTTTTTTATAGCTATTAGGGTTTGCATTATCCATTGAACAGGTACCATCAAAAACAACACCCTCTTCAATAATTAATAATTTGCATTTCAAATCTATATTGACTTTGGCATTTTTCTGTAATTCAATTCTGTTTTTTACAGTTATTGTGCCTTCCATTCTACCTGCTACCACTGCATCTCGGGTTAAAAGGACTCCCTTAAGAAATCCTGATTTACCAATTGTGATTTGATCTGAAACAGTAACATCTCCATCAATCTTTCCATCAACCCTTATTGAACCCGGAACTAATATTTTCCCATTTATTTCTGTTCCTTCTCCAATTATATTGGTCATTCCTGTTCTTGCTTTTTCATTCATCTATATACTCCTTATGGTAAAAATCTTCTTGGATTAATAAGCATTGAATTCATAACAATTTCATAATGTAGATGGGGTGCTGTTGATTGCCCCGTATTTCCTACAAGCCCAACTATTTCTCCCTTTCTTATCTGCTGCCTGTTTTCAACAAATATTTTGTCAAGATGTCCAAGGAAAATTGTCATCTCATCATTCTGTATTTTAACAAAATTACCAAATATCTTATCCCAGCCAATTGATTCAATTTTCCCATCAATAGGGGAGACCACAGGAGATCCCCTTACTGCTGCAATATCAATTGCTGGATGGTCTGTTGAGAATTCCTTAGATATGATTCCCTTAACAGGCCAGATATCAGGATATGTTGATACCATGTTTTTCAATGATTCCATTGAAACAATAGAATCTATCTTTAGATTTACAATATCTTCCTTATGCGTTTTTAATAAAGTATTTTGTATTTCTATACCTAAAAGTTTCTTTATTTTTTCGCCTGTTTCATATAAATAGCGAATATCCTGTTTTAAACTATCCATCTTTGCAATTTCAATTTTCATTTCATTCATTCTTTTTTCATATATTCTTTTTTGAGCAGCATCGGCATATATTCTACCAAGATAAATAGCCATAAATAAAACCCCTAAAATAAATATTATTGATAAAGCTATTATTGTTCTAAATAGAATAAGATTAATATTAAAATGCTTTTTGTTTTTTCCATCTTCAGAAATAATAATAAGTGAAAAAAATCGTTTCAATTAAAATCCTCTTTTTGCAATATTTTCTTCAATAATGGTTTTTATAAATTTAACTGCATTATTCATATCATTAAGATCAATAACCTCTGAGCATGAATGAATGTATCTTGTTGGAATAGAGATTGCCCCTGTTAAAACTCCTGCCTTTGTCATGTGTATTGTTGCTGCATCTGTTGAACCCCATTCAAGTATTTCGGGCTGATAAGAGACCTTTGCTTTTTTAGCCATTTGTTCCATAAAAACAACAACCTTTTTATTAACAATAATACCGCGGTCTTTTATTTTTATTGTTGGTCCATTACCCAATGAAACATCCATTATTCCTGTTTCGGGGGTATCTCCTGTACTTGTTACATCCACCGCAATCCCCAAATCAGGATTTATTGCAAAGGCAGATGTCTTGGCACCTCTAAGTCCCACTTCTTCCTGAACGGTAAATACAAAATATATATCATTATTACCTTTTATTGTCTGTTTTGCAAGTTCAAGAAGAACTGCACAACCAGCCCTATTATCCATTGCCTTTGCTGATAAACGGTTCCCCATATCAGAGAAGCTGGGTTTTACTGAAGCAAGATCCCCAATCTTAACCATTTTTATTGCTTCTTTCTTATTCTTTGCCCCAATATCAATAAACATTTTTGCTGTTGAAAGCACTTCTTTATATTTGTATTCCTTATCTTCAATGCCTATAACACCCTCTATACCTGACATAAATTTTACCCTTGTATTTACAATATTATGTGGATAGATACCGCCAACCACAGAAAATCTCAGAAAACCATTTTTATCAATATGTTTTATCATAAATCCAATCTCATCCATATGTGCAGCAAGCATAATCTTTTTGCCTTTTCCCGGTCTTCTAACAATTAAATTACCCAATATATCTGTTTTGATTTCTAATTTTTTTCCTTTTAATTGGGTTTTTATATAATCAGCAACGGGCTTTTCTCCAGATGAAGGTCCTATAATATCAGTTAATGCTTTTATTGTTTTTTTCATTTAGTGTCTCCTTATTTAATATCATTTATTAATAAATTACCCAATTTTATCATTCCATTCAAATCTCGTTTGTCGGCAAAGCCAACAGGTGAGTGAATGTATCGACAGGGGACTGCAAAAACAATTGTCTTTACACCACTTCCTGTAATATGTATTCTGCCGGCATCTGTTCCACCTATCATTGGTTGTTTAAATTGATATGGAATTTTCTTTGTTTTTGCAATTTTTTCTGCTTTATTTAGTAATTCCTTATTTGTAAAGAATGTTCTATCTGATATTGTAATGGCAACACCGCCGCCCATAATAGGAAAGTCCGCAAGATCTTTCTTCATTGGCAGATCAGCTGCTGAAGTTCCCTCAAAAATCAATGCATAATCAGGCATAATATTATATGCTGCAACTGCTGCGCCTCTAAGTCCCACCTCTTCCTGAGTAGTAAAAACAGCATAAATACTGTTTTTACGCTTTTTCTTCAATAACTCAATCAGTGCGTAACATCCAAAACGGTCATCAAATGCCTTTCCCTTTAGTAAATTACCATTTTCTTCAAATTCAGTATCAAACATTATATATTCACCAATAAGATTAAATTTTTCCGCATCTTTTTTATCAATTGCACCAATATCAATGCGCAATTCTTCTATTTTCGGAATTTTTTCATAATTCTCTTTTTGCATATGAATGGGCTTATAGGAAATAACTCCCGGCATTCTATCCTTACCAACAACAATTCTTTTTCCTATAAGAACCCTTGAATCAATGCCGCCCGCAGAAGAAAATTTTAATGTGCCAAGTTCATCAATACCATTAACCATAAAACCCACTTCATCCATATGTGCAGCTATCATGATTTTGGGTGATTTTTTATTTGTTCCCTTTTTGTAGGCAATCAAATTCCCTAATTTATCAAGCTTTAATGAATCACAATATGGTTTAATTGCTTCAATAATCAGATCTCTGACTTCTGATTCATTTCCTGAAACACCACTTGCATCACATAATTTCTTTAACATAATATTTCCTCTATTTAATTGTTTTTATTTCAAATTCATTAATTTTTATTGTTTCTATGGATTTCGCCAGCAATTTTGCCATTTTTTTCATTGTTTTTATACTGCCTATTTCAACAGGAGAATGCATGTTTTTAACAGGCAAAGAGATAAGTGCTGTTGTTACTCCGCTTTTTGCTAATTGAACAACCCCGGTATCTGTTCCAGACCAGGAAGGCATTGCCTCTATTGAATATTTTATTCCTTCTTCTTCTGCAATACCCTTAATATGTTCAAAAAGAGCAGGGGCAATGTGAGAGCCCTTTCCAATAATAACATTTTCAATTGGCAATCCATCCGGTACACCAGGCTGCTTTGCCAATGTTACATCTGTAACAAATGCAATGTCAGGGAAAATGCTATATGAAGCAACCTTAGCACCAAGAAATGTTGTTTCTTCCTGTGCATTAAGAACAACATAAATATCAGGAAGATTTTTAATTTTCAAAAGTCGCTTAAGTGTCATAATTATAATTGCTGCACATGCTCTATTGTCCAAAGCTTTTGTTGCAATCAAATTATTTTTCAATTCCTGAAATCCATGTTTTATTACTATCCTATCTCCAACCTTTATATGTTTTTTAACAAAATCAGCACTTTTCCCAATATCAATGAACAGTTCATTAAATGTCAGCATTTTTCCATATTCATCAGGACTCATCAAATGTGGCGGTTTTGCTCCTATAATGCCTTTATATTTTTTATCTCCGAAAACAATTACCTGCTGTCCAAGAAGCACTTTCTCATCATAGCCGCCAACTTGTAAAAACTTTATGTATGATTTCTCAACTTTTCTTACAATCAATCCAATTTCATCAAGATGGGCAGACATCCAAACCTTTCCCTTTTTTTCTCCCTTTTTATAAATGATAATATTTCCCATTTTATCGGATTCTACAGATACTTTATCTTTTTTAAATATGTTCTTAATTGTCTTAAGAAACATTTCTTCTTCGCCGGATATTGCAACAAAATCAGTTAGCGTTCTTAGTAGTTCCTTCATTATTACTCCTAATCAATATGTTTTATTCCCAATATTTTTAATAGATCATTAAAATCATTCACATTATAAAATGATAAAACTATTTTGCCTTTTCCTTTTTTATATTTAATAATTGTTTGTCTATTTAGTTTTCTGGTAAGTAGTTCTTCAATATTTAAAATATTTGCCGCTTTTGATTTTTTCTTCCTTAATGTTAGTTTTGACTTAATTCCTTTTTTAGCAATGTTCTCTAATTCTCTTACTGATAAACCTTTTTTTACAATATCCTTTGCCAATTGCTCTCTCTCTGATTTGTTTTTAATAGACAACAGCACCTTTGCATGTCCAAGAGATAATTGTCCCTGAATAATAAATTTTTTTATTATTGATTCAAGTTCAAGAATGCGAAGCATATTTGATATATGGGAACGGGATTTGCCCACCATTACACCAATTTGTTCATGTTTTAATTTGAATCTGTCTATAAGGGTTCTATAGCCATTTGCTTCATCAATAGCATTTAGATCTTCTCTTTGAATATTTTCCACAATAGCAATCTGCAGCATTTTGTCATCATCAATATCTTTAATAATTGCAGGAATTTCTTTTAGACCTGTTATTTTTGATGCTCTTAGTCTGCGTTCTCCTACAATTAACTCATATTCTTTGCCTTTTCGCCGCACAATAATTGGTTGAATAATGCCATTCTCTTTTATTGAATCTGCTAAATCCTTTAATTCATTTTCAGGAAATGTTTTTCTTGGCTGGAATGGATTTTGCTTGATCTTATTTAATGGTATATTTCTTATTTCTCTTTGTTCTATTCCGCTGATAAGAGATTCCAATCCTCGTCCTAAGACCTTTTTACCCATTTTTTATAATTTCCTTAGCTAATTTCATATATGCCCTTGCTCCAGATGAATTGATATCATAAAGGATTATTGGTTTACCAAAAGAAGGGGATTCGGCAAGTTTTACATTTCTTGGTATATATGTTTTGTAAACCTTATCCTTAAAATATTTTAATGCCTCTTCAACAACCTGTTTTGAAAGATTAAGCCGCTGATCATACATTGTTATAAGAACTCCTTCAATTATCAGATCAGGATTAAGATCATGCTGAATTAGATTGATTGTATTAAGCAATTTCCCCAATCCCTCAATAGCATAATACTCTGACTGCAATGGGATCAATACAGAATCGGCTGCAACAAGTGCATTAACTGTTAATATCTGCAAACTTGGAGGACAATCAATTAAAATATAATCATATTCTTTTTTTGATTTTTCCAGTTTTTCTTTTAATAAGAATTCTCGGCTAACCTTATCAACCAATTCAACATCAACTGCGGCAAGAGAAATATCTGATGGTAATAGTGACAAGAAATCCATTTCTGTTTTAATGATCACATCCTCAAGATTTATTCTTTCTGCAAAAACATCATAAATTGATTTCCCTAATAGGTTTTGAAAGTCCCCAAGAGAACTTGTTGCATTTGCCTGTGGGTCTATATCTACAAGCAGCACTCTCTTCTCTGCCGCTGATAGTGCGGCTCCTAGATTGACGGCAGTTGTGGTTTTTCCCACTCCACCTTTTTGATTGGCAATTGCTATTATTTTTGTCATAGTTTTATATATTATCATAATAATAATAGATTTTCAATAGGAAAATATTCATCTTGTTGTTATCTACTAAAAATGTCCCCTTCTTAAGTTATATAGCAATACCTTTATGCTAATACCTTTGCTCCGTCACACAAGGAAAGGTACATTCCGAATAATCTGAGGAATGTATTGAGCAGGAGTAATTCGAGGAATATGTTACGAAAAACTTTTATTTTTTTCTTTCCCTTTCTTTCTTTTCTTTCTTTTTTTCTTTTTTATCTTTTCTCTACATGCCTATGGCATGTTACATCACACAACCAAATAAATATAGGGGCGTTGCCCATCATTTGGGCACGGCACGCCATGCTCCTACGAAGAATACATTGATAAATTATTATACGCAGATGCATATTCCGAATAATCTGAGGAATATGTTGATTCCGAATAATCTGAGGAATATGTTGATTCCGAATAATCTGAGGAATATGTTGATTCCGAATAAT
>JAUVJU010000143.1 GCA_030592285.1 Caldifarciminota bacterium | reverse complement strand
CTTGAAAATATCATTGATTGCTCCTTCTCATGGAGTTATGTGGGAAAAGCATATAGGTGATATTATTGAGAATTATTCCAAATGGGCAAAAAATGAAACAATAAAGAAATCACTTATTGTTTATGATTCAATGTGGGGTTCAACAAAAATAATTGCTCAATCCATACAAAGTTCTTTTGATGCATTAGGTTATATTACTAAATTAATTGATTTAAAATCAACACATATATCAGACATTATGACCGATATGATAGATGCAGAATATCTATGTGTGGGGTCGCCAACATTAAACAATAATATGCTGCCAACTATTGCTGCATTTCTTACATATTTAAAAGGGCTTGCACCCAAAAACAGAAAGGCAATGGTCTTTGGTTCATATGGATGGGGCGGACAATCAATTAAACAGATTGAAAATGTATTAGAGGAAGCGAAGTTTGAATTAACATATTCTACAAAATATCAATATATTCCAATAAAGGAATATTTGGAAGAAGTGGAAGAAGAAGTAAAAGAAGTTTTAGAGAATAAATGAAAAGATATTTGTTAATATTTATATCTATAACATAATGATCTATTTGATTTTAAATAGTTCTGTCGGACAATCAAATAGAGGAGACGGCTGCACTTTGTATGCTGCAAACAGGGTAAATGTGCAGATGCTCCTCTTATTGATTGTCTTCCTCCGCTTATTTTAAAATAAGTAAAGCAATTCATGTTAAATATTTACTTTTAGTGAATATCGTTTTATCTTGATATGTTTTTGTTATAACTTATAATTACTAAGAAAAGTATATAAATTCTAATTCAATAAGGAGGAAAAATGGCAAAGCAAAAGGAAATCTACAAATGTAATATTTGTGGAAATATTATTGAAGTGCTTCACGGAGGTGCAGGGGAACTTGTTTGCTGTGGACAGCCAATGCAATTATTTGAGGAAAAAAATGCTGATTCAACAACAGAAAAACATGTTCCATTTATAAAGAGACAGGAGAATAAATATATTGTTAAGGTGGGTGAAGCAACTGATCATCCTATGAAAGAAAAGCATTATATTGAATGGATTGAATTAACAGTGGATTTAATGGTCTATAAAAAATATCTAAAACCCGGTGATATGCCAATTGCAGAATTTGAAGTTCCTGAAGGCAGCAATGTTTCTTCAAGGGAATTTTGTAATATTCATGGTCTTTGGAAATCATAAATGGAGGAATTATGACAAATTTAAAAGGAACACAAACTGAAAAGAATTTATTAACCGCATTTGCCGGTGAATCTCAGGCAAGAAACAGATATACCTATTTTGCATCAAAGGCGAAAAAGGATGGATTTGTTCAGATGCAATCAATATTTGAAGAAACAGCAAATCAGGAAAAGGAACATGCAAAACGCCTATTCAAGTTTTTGGAAGGTGGAGCAGTTGAAGTAACGGGAATGTTTCCTGCTGGTATAATAGGAACAACTGCAGAGAATTTACAGGCATCGGCAGATGGTGAAAAGGAAGAACATACAGAAATGTATCCTTCATTTGCAAAAATTGCAAAGGAAGAGGGATTTAATGAAATTGCAGGTGTGTTTATGGCAATTGCTATTGCAGAAAAGCAGCATGAAAAGAGATTTAGAGATTTACTTGAGAATATTAAGAAAAATACTGTTTTCAAGAAAGAAGAAACAGTAAAGTGGAGATGCAGAAATTGCGGATATGTTCATGAATGTAAAGATGCAATTGAAAAATGTCCGGCATGTGCTCATCCACAGGCACATTTTGAGGTCTTGGGCGAAAATTATTAATGTAAATATTTAGGGCGGGGTAGTCCCCGCCCTTAAAAGTGATTCCATAAACAAATATATTGATTGTGATTTTATTATGATTATACTTATACTAAGTAAAGAATAAAAGGAGTAACTATGAATTTGAATGAGTTTCATGAGAAAATTATAAAAATCAAGGAACAAGGTTTTATTGAAAGTCATCGCAAAGGGAATACTGGTATAGGTCATACTTTAGAACAAATATTAGGATTAACTGAAAACAATATTTCAGGTCCTGATTTAGAAGAAATTGAATTGAAATCTCAAAGAAAAAATGCAACTAATAAAGTAACAATGTTTACATTTAATAGGGGTGCATGGCAGAAGAAGCAAAATTATATTGTAGAAAAATATGGATATAATGATTCAAATGGACGCCCAGCATTATACAGTACAGTTAATAATGTTCCTAATGCCCAGGGATTATTTTTATCTGTAGAATTAAAATCTAAATTAATGCTATTAAATCACTCCGATAAGGTTGTATTAGCTCAATGGAGTATTGAGCATCTTGTTAATCAATTTGAGAAGAAAATGCCCAATTTAATAATTGTGTTGGCAGAAAATAAATTTGAAAATGGAAAAGAATATTTTTGGTATAATGAAGCATATTTACTTGAGAAAGGTAATAAAGATAAGTTCATTGATTTTATTAATAAAGGTATTATTGTAGTAGATATTAGAATTCATTTAAAACCAAATGGAACAGTAAGAAATCATGGTACAGCATTTAGGATTGAAGAAAAGAAATTATCAAATTGCTTTTTTAGCAAAAAAACTTTAATTTGCAATGATTAAAACAAAAGAAAGAATTATTTCATGGGATTTTACAGGAGCAGATACAAAGGAATATTCACATTGTATGCACAATTATCCTGCTATGATGATCCCTCAAATTGCACGGAAATTATTAAATATATATGGAGATAATTCAAAAATCCTTTTTGATCCTTATTGTGGTACAGGAACTTCTTTGGTTGAGGCAAATTTAAAAGGAATTAATGCATTTGGGTGTGATTTAAACCCATTGGCAGTTTTGATTGCCAAAGTTAAAACAAAAAGATTGGATTTAAAATTATTAAAAATCACTATAAACAAATTCAATGATTTTATTTTTCAAATTCAATATGCTCCACAAAAAAGCATTCCAAAGCAAATACCTGACTTTTCTAATATTAATTTTTGGTTTAAAGATGATGTTATTAAGAAACTTGGCGTTATAAATCATTTTATTTTAAATATAAATAATAAGGATATTAAAGATTTTTTCAAAGTTGCTTTTAGCGAAACTGTTAGAGAATCATCATTAACAAGGAATAGCGAGTTTAAATTATATAGAATGAATGAAATGAAACGATTATTGTTTGATCCTGATGTTTATAAAATGATGCAAAAAAAACTTATTAGGAATTTAGATGGATATACCCAATTCTATAATAATACAAATAAATCTATTATATCCGAGATTAATCAATATGATTCTACTAAATTAATTCCGTCCAAATTGGAAAATAATAAAGTTGATATTATTATTACATCACCTCCCTATGGTGATTCAAGAACAACAGTGGCATATGGTCAATTTTCCCGTCTTGCTAATCAATGGTTAGAAATCAAAGAAGCCCAAAAAATTGATTCCATTTTGATGGGTGGAAAGAGAAATACTGAAATAGATACATTTGATATAAAATGTTTAGATGATTCGGTAAATAGAATTATTAGTGTTGATAAGAAACGAGCATTAGAGGTTATTGCATTTTACAGAGATTTATTAGTTTCAATTGAAAATGTTTCAAAAACCCTTAAAAAAAATGGATATTGTTGTTATATTGTAGGCAATAGAAGAGTAAAAGGAATTACTCTGCCAACAGATAAGGTAGTTGCACAAATGTTTATAAGAAATGGATATAAACATATTAAAACAATCACAAGACAAATACCCAATAAAAGAATGCCGAAAAAGAATAGTCCAACAAATAAGATTGGTAAACTTGAAACAACAATGAACTATGAATATATTGTTGTAATGAAAAAGGATTAGTAGGGGCGGTTCACGAGCCGCCCCTACTAATCCAAATTAATTATTGGTCAATAAAGATATAAAATTAATAAAATCATTATACGAGTATTTCTAATCTCTTTACAAATGCCAAAAAAGGGTTATTATTACAGTATAAACAAAAAAGATCTTCGGCTTAGGTTATAATTAAACAATTTGAGGATTAATTAGATGAAACTAATGCATCAAATTATTCTAACAATTATTTTAATATTACTAATTTTATGTATAATTGGATTTATATCTGTCAAAAATATAAAAAATCATATAATTGATAATATACACAATAATTTAGAATCAATTCTTGTAGAACAGAAAGAGTTGATTAATCATGTATATAATTTATCATTCAATAAATTAATCTTTATAAAAGAAAATGCAGCATTCAAAAATTGTATAGAGGATTTGAGATCACCATATTCTAATAAAATTGCTAATATGAAAATTATCCTAAATAATATAAAAATATCAGATAAATTGATTCACAGAATAGATGTACTGTCTTTACAAGGAAATGTAATTACTTCAACAGATAATAATCATATAGGAAAAAATTATGCAAATAATAAAATATTTAACAAATCTGTGAAATATGACAATGTTGAATTAATAACTTTGGATGATGAATGTAATATTGTAAATATTTTATCAGGTCCAATTTATTGTGATAATAAATGTATTGGTGTACTTATTGTATATGTTGGCACAGATGAATTTAGCAGTATTTTAAATTACAAGTTAAATATAGGTAAAATGGGATACACAACATTAATAAAGGAAACAGATAGAAGGAGTATATTAATAATTTCAAATAGATATCATATTGAATCCACTAAACGATTTTACTTTACCAATGAAAATAAATTAGAGGAAATATATGCTGCACAGATAAAT
>JAUVJU010000105.1 GCA_030592285.1 Caldifarciminota bacterium | reverse complement strand
CAGCCCCTTCGTCCACTTCTCCATTATCATACAAATATGCTCCAACAATGACATCAGAATATCCATCTCCATTGACATCTCCTGCTGATGATACGCTTTTTCCATAATATGCATCTATCTGATTGCTTTCTCCCATCCAATCCGCTGTTAATGAAAGTCCTGTGTTTCCCCCATAATATACAAAGGCAGCCCCTTCTTCTGTTTCTCCATTACTATAATAATATGCTCCAATAATAATATCAGAATATCCATCCCCATTCACATCCCCTGCTGATGATACACTGTTTCCATATCGAGCATTTGTCTGATTACTCTCTCTTATCCAATCCGCTGTTATTGATAAGCCACTGCTGCTGCCATAATACACAAATGCTGCCCCTTCATTACTTTGTCCATTATCATATAAAAAGGATCCAATAATGATATCAGAATATCCATCTCCATTTACATCCCCTGCTGATGATACACTATATCCATAATAAGCAACTGCCTGATTACTTTCTCCTATCCAATCCGCTGAATCAGAAGGTCCACTGCTTCCTCCATAATATACAAAAGCAACCCCTTCATTACTTTGTCCATTATCATATAAAAAGGATCCAACAATGACATCAGAATATCCATCTCCATTCACATCCCCTGCTGATGATACACTCTTTCCATAATAAGCACTTGCCTGATTACTTTCTCCCATCCAGTCCGCTGAATCAGAAGGTCCACTGCTTCCTCCATAATATACAAAAGCAGCTCCTTCATTGTTTTCTCCATGATCATATTCATATGCTCCAACAATAATATCAGAATATCCATCTCCATTGACATCCCCTGCTGATGATACGCTTTTTCCATAATATGCATCTATCTGATTGCTTTCTCCCATCCAATCCGCTGTTAATGAAAGTCCTGTGTTTCCCCCATAATAAACAAATGCAGCCCCTTCATCTGATTCTCCATTATCATATAAAAAGGATCCAATGATTATATCAGAATATCCATCCCCATTCACATCTCCCGCTGATGATACACTATTTCCTAAACATGCATATGCTTGATTGCTTTCACCTATCCAATCTGCTGAGTCAGAAAGCCCACTAATACTGCCGTAATATACAAATGCAGCCCCTTCGTCCACTTCTCCATTATCATACAAATATGCTCCAACAATGACATCAGAATATCCATCTCCATTGACATCTCCTGCTGATGATACGCTTTTTCCATAACAAGCCCCCAATTGATCTGAGTCTCCTATCCAATCTGCTGAGTCAGAGAGCCCACTACTGCTGCCATAATATACAAATGCAGCTCCTTCATCTACTTCGCCATTATCATAGTATGATGCTCCAACAAGGATATCGCTATATCCATCTCCATTCACATCCCCTGCTGATGATACGCTTTCTCCATAATATGCATCTATCTGATTGCTTTCACCTATCCAGTCCGCTGAGTCAGAAAGCCCACTACTGCTGCCATAATAAACAAATGCAGCTCCTTCATTTGTCTCTCCATTACTATAGTATAGTGCACCAATAATTATATCGCTATATCCATCCCCATTCACATCTCCAGCTGATGATACAGATATTCCATATGAATCATCTATCTGATTATCTTCTCCTATCCAATCAGCTGTTGATGAAAGTCCGCTGCTTCCTCCATAATACATAAATGCAGCTCCCTCATCTGCTTCTCCATTATCATAATAACATGCTCCAACAATGACATCAGAATATCCATCTCCATTTACATCGCCTGCTGAAGAAACACTACATCCATACCGAGCACTTGATTGATCACATTCTCCTATCCAATCAGCTGTTGTTGATAATGGGTCAATTGTAATAGGATAAACCGCATCTTTGTCATTAACTAATATCTTTACTCCATTTGCTGTCTTTTTAAATGTACTCTTAAGTTCTTTATTATTGCTATCATATACATATAGATCCTTATACTCCATTACTCTTTCATCATTCTTTTTAAATATTATTCCATTATTGTTTACTTCATACTCTACATTGCCATTAATCTCTAAATGCAGTTCCAATAATCCTTCTCCATTAATCTTTTTATGTACTATAAAGTTCTCTCTCATTCCTTTATTATTATTTATGAATTCAATTGATAGATATTCATTCTTCACTATACCTGTATTCCTATCAACTATTAATTCTCCACCTGTATATGCCTTTAAGTCATCTCTGCCATAAGATGTTAAGTATATCCCTATATTCCACTTTGCTTCACTATCTCTGGGTTCAACTGTAAATCCATTATTATAATAATGAAATCTTAAATTATTCTTTCTGTTTGGGGATTGAAATGAATTTGTATTATCATTGTATCTAATATAATATTCACTTTCCTCAATATTCTTCATTGCTTTACTATACCAATCACTATTCTCTATTTCATTATCAATAATCTCATTATTCCCTTTTGCAAATACATCTCCATTCATCATTAATACACATGAAAAGATTACTAATAAAATAATTGAACTAATAGATTTGATTTTCATATCATTACCTCCAAGTTAACTATTATACTACTATTTGCATATATAAAGTCAATATCTTTATCAGGGACGGTCGTTCACATATTATAAATAAGTAATGGGACAATCGTTCACATATTATAAATACTTCTTAGGATTTACAAAATTTGAACGACCGTCCCTTCTTATCTTCCTTATTCTTATCTTTCTTTTCTTATCTTTCTTATCTTATTTGAACGACCGTCCCTAATTCTCTTTTTCTTCATTTTCAAGGGGATGGGCTTTATTGTAGATTTCCTTCAATTTGCTTACTGATGTATGGGTATATATTTGTGTTGTTGAAATAGAGGAATGTCCTAATAGTTCCTGTATAACTCTAATGTTTGCTCCCCTGTTCACAAGATGCGTTGCAAATGTATGCCTTAAAGTATGCGGACTCATATTAAAAGTAATTGATAATGATTTAATATTCTTTTTAATTATTCTTCTCAAATCCCTATTGCCAAGCCGTTTTCCTCTATATGATAAAAACAGTGCATTTTCAGTTTCTGTTAATGGGGTTCTAAATCTATAATATGAATTCAATGATAATTGAGTGCTTTCATTAAATGGTACAATTCGTTGTTTTCCACCTTTGCCCTTTTTTACAATTATTACTTTTCGTTTTTCATCAACATCTTCAATGTTCAATGATATAAGTTCATTAGATCTTAATCCGGTTGCATATAGCATTTCAAATATCAATCTATCCCTTTTACTGATAAATGATTCACCTTCAATATTATCAATCAATGTTTCTATTATGTTTTCACTGAGAAAAGCGGGTAATTTTTTTTCAAATGATGGGGTTTTAATTAATGACATGGGATTAGTTTTAATAATTTCTTTTTTTATCAGGTACTTATAGAATGATTTTAATGTTGCTACTTTTCTTGAAATACTTCTTTTATTTATCTTATTTTCAGATAAATATGAGATAAACCCTCTAATATGAAATTTTTTCACATTTACATGATCTGTAATTTCAAGTGTTTTTAAATATAATGTAAATTGAGATAAATCCTTTTTATATGCTTTATGGGTGTTTTTAGAGAAGCCCTTATTATATAATATATAGTTCAAAAAATTTTCAATGTATTTGGGATTATCACTCACAATTGTTCCGCTTTTTCAAGCATTTTTGGATCAATTTTTATTTTATACTTTTTTCTTATTTTCTCATTGTAAATAAGATGTAATCCACCTGAATTAATAAAACCAATATCCTTACATAATTCCCCGTTTTTCAGGCGTAATGCAATATTGCCCGCCTGATAACCGGCATTATAGACATTATAAACAAATGATCCAAGGATATCTTTTTTTATATATTTTCTATTGATTGAAATAAGAGGAATATCTACTTTTTTTGCTTCATTTAATAATTTTGAAAAATTATTCTTATCCATAAAAAAATCATCATTAGGGAAAAATATCATTTTGCATCCTGTTGCTTTAAGCATTTTAACAGTCATTTTAATATCTTCCTTTGAACTAATATTTCCCAGTTCAATATTTAATGATTGACTGTCACATATTGTTTTCATATTCTTTGCATATTCAAGAGAATAATCAATGTGAAAAACAATACCAAAATGTTTATAATCCGGGAAAGTTTTTTTAATATAACACGCCAATGTATCAATACCATAATCAGATAAAATACCGCATACATTATCCTTTTCCATAATCTTCTTGGGAATATTATCACTCATTGAAAGAATGAGAGGAACATCATCAACAAATGGTGCTATTTCATTTATCGGATAATCTCCTGCTAAAAGTATTGCAAATGGTTTTTCAACAGTTATTTTACCAATAATATTTGAAATATTACTTGATCTATTATTCGTATTAAATAGGGCAAAATCCATTTTTGTGCGATTCTTGAAATATTTTACAAATATACTATTTTCCTCAGTATTCCCTGAATAAACAATAAATATTGTTTCATTATACATAAACACTGAAATTAAAATCAAACTCACAAATATAATAATTTTCTTTGTCATCATTTGATGCCCTTTTTTGCAATATCATTTCTGTAAAAAGCATTCTCAATATTGACTTGTTTAATATTATTATAAACCCTATTCACTGCTTGTTCAAGGGTATTGTCTTTTGAAGTAATGGATAATATTCTTCCACCATTTGATACCAATTTATTATTTTCCATTTTTGTTCCTGCATGAAATATATATGACTTCTCATCAATCTTATTATCTAAACTAATGTTCATTCCTTTATTATATGATGATGGATAACCATTTGCGGCAATAATCACTGTTACTGCATATTCATTATTGAATTTACAGCATAGATCTTTCAAATTTCCATTTACTGACTTCTTCATTATATCATAAATAGAAGATTCCATTAAAAATAAAACTGATTGTGTTTCAGGATCACCAAATCTTGCATTGAATTCCACAATGCTTGTTTTATCTCCATCTAACATTAATCCTGCATATAAAAGACCCTTAAATGGATTCTCATCCTTCTCCATTCCTCTAAGAACAGGAAATATTATTGTTTCCATGATTATGCCGAGCTTGTTTTCATTAATTCCTGTAAATGGTGCATAGGCACCCATTCCCCCGGTATTAGGTCCTTTATCTTCATTATAAGCCCTTTTATAATCCTGTGCCGGTAGAAGCGGTACTGCATTCTTTCCATCTGTAATAACAAATAAAGATGATTCTTCGCCTTCAAGAAAATCCTCAATAATTACTCTATTAGCCGCCTGCTTAAATTTATTTTCAGCATAAATATCATTATATGCCTTTTCATATTCATTGCTATTTGTAATAACATAGGCACCTTTGCCTGCTGCAAGTCCGGAGACCTTTATTACATAAGGATACTTCCTTGTTTTTATTATATCCTTGAACATCTGCTCATTCTCTGCAAATACTGCCTTTGCTGTTTTTACATTATTATTTTCCATTATTCTTTTTGCATATGATTTATCTGTTTCAATACGGGCAGCATTTTTTGAAGGTCCAAATACATCAATATTATATTGATTAAGATAATCTGCTATTCCATCATTAAGATACTGCTCAGGACCCACAACAACAAGGTCAATATATTTACTCAAACAAAAATCCTTTATTTCATTAAAGTCTGAACTCTTTAAATATGTTTCTTTTGCTTCATTCATAATTCCAGGATTTCCCGGATAGCAATATACATCAATTCCTTCTTTTTTCAATTTATATGCAATTGCATGTTCCCTGCCGCCCTGTCCTAAAAGAAGAACCTTATTCATAGTTATCACTTTCTTTTATTATATCTGCAAAAAATGTATATATTTCAGTTGAATTATCTTTGTAACATTTTTCATCCATGCCTGCTTTTAAACATGTTTGCCTTAAAAATGATTCCCTATCATAATTCCATTCAACTGCAACCTGCGGCAAAAGTAATCCTGAATAGTATCCTCTTTTCATAAATAATCCATGTTTGCCTATCTCAATCTTTTCTAAATTTGTTTCTTTTTCAAGAGGGCTCATTATTGAAATCTCTATTTCAATCTCCTCACATTCATTTAAAATAACTGCTTCAAATCTTGGATCATTAAATGCCGCCTGTCTTGCCATTTCATAAACAGCAATGTATAATGGCTTTACTCCCACAATATAACCAATACATCCCCTTAGATGATTGTTTTTATTCAATGTTACAAATACACCTGTTTTACTATTTAATATTATTTCTTTTGGCTTTTCTGGTAAATAATCATTGTTTTCCAAATATGACAAAATTGATTTTCTTGCAATATCAAGAATGATTTTTTTCTCTCCACTATTTAACATTTTCAACTCCCATAAATGATGCATAGCCCACAGTATAGCCATTGAAATCCTGTGTAATATCACTGCTTGTGATTTGATGAAGCAAATCTATCTTTAAATGCTTTTTAGCATTTATTCCCAAAATTACAGCAATTGCTCCACCTCCGCAAGCAGAGGATGTTTCCAAACAGTAATTCATAAAAACATCTCTTTTATCTGAAAGAATATGCTTAACTGTATTTCTATCTGTTGCTAATGCCTTCTCATAACTATATCCATGGTACAAATCCGATGATGCAATAAATAATGTTTCATTGTCATCATTGTTAATGAGTTTTTCAGTAAGACACATTACATTTTCATTATTCTGTTCTCCAATCATTATTGGAACTATTTTCATTTTTTCACCAAATATATACTGTAAAAATGGTAACTGCACTTCAATTGAATGTTCTTCCATATGCAAATCATCATTAAATTGAATATTCTTATCTATTAGTTCTTCAGCAAATTCAACATCATTTTCTATTTCACCAAGCGGAGTTTCCCACTTGTTTACATTACTTAAACATATACCATTAAAGGCAGTGTAATGAGATGGTCCTATTATCACAATTCTTTTATACTTATTTTTCTTAATTGATAAAT
>JAUVJU010000025.1 GCA_030592285.1 Caldifarciminota bacterium | reverse complement strand
TTATTATCAAAAGATACTGATTTTAAGGCAATATTTTTCTATAAAATAGTTATTGGTATTGCTATGGGACCTGTTCCATTCTATTCACTCTTTGCAATTAAAATGCTTAATATAGATGCTTCAAATATTGGATTTTTCATTGCATTACAAATGGCTGGATTAATTGTATCAAATATATTATGGGAAAGGATATCAAAAAACGGTGTGAAACATATCATGATAATCACAGCATTATCCATACTACTTCAACCGATTATTGCTGTGTGCTCACTATTTTATGGTATATTACCTATGTATATTGTATTCTTTCTTATTGGCGTATCAGTATCCGGTTTAAGAATAAGTTCAATGACATATCTGCTACATATTGCTCCTGATAATAAAAGACCCACTTATATGGGATTTTATAATACTTTTACAGCTCCATTCCTTTTTTACCCAATGCTTAATGGTATTATTATTAATATGTTTTCATTTATACCAACATTTATTATTTCTGGAATATTCGCAATAATCGCATTTATTCTTGTGGTAAAATATATATCAAATTGACAATAATTAGGTGTAGAATCAACTAAATAATTGCTATTGTACATTGTTGAATTATATAATTTAACTTGACTTGACAAAATGTAGAGTGTATTATAAATAAAAAACAAGGAGGCTTAATGAAAAAAGTATTTATGTTAATGCTTGTAATTGCATTCATAGTTGGCTGCAGTTTATTTGCATCTAATCAATTAACCATAAAAATTGATGAAAATTTTCTTGATCAAATTGAGGAAATCATTGTTTCAATCATAAATGGTGATGATGTTAATACGGAAACCATTACGGAAATTACAGAAACCATCAAGATCACTTATGAGGGTACAGCTGATATGATAATGGTTAATGCATATAATGAGGATGGTATCCTGCTTTTTACCGGAAAAGGGGAACCTAATGCAATGGGTGCATTAGAAATTATTCTTGATGATGCAGGTGCAGGTGTAGCAAACCATATTGTTATTTTTCAGGATGTAGATCCATGGAGCTGCACAGCTATGGTTGATATGCTTGATGATAATGGTTTTGATGAAGGAACAGGAGAAAATGAATATGAATTTGTTACATCCGATGAATTTGACAATATAGAACTTAATCCATTTAATGATCTAGTAATTATTGCAAATGATCAAACACAAGAATTCTATGATGAATTGGCAACAATAGATGATGATATCAATGGTTTTATTTATTCTGGAGGAACAATACTCTGGGAAGTGTGTGATAATGGTTGGAGTTTAGGTGATATTGTCTCTGCTGGCATTGAATTACCGGATAATGTAAATATTAATCTTCAATATGAATCTAATAATACAATAGAAAGACCTGACCATAAAATGTTCAAGGATGTTTCAGGAGAACTCGTGGGCAATTATGCAAGTCATGAATACTTAACAAATCTTCCTGATGGAACTAATATTCTTATGACAGGAACTTCTTCAGGAGAGCCAACTCTTGTTATATATCCCTATGGAGGCGGTTTGGTCTTTATGACAGGACAACCTTTTGAGCATTCATATACACATGGATATTCAATGGGAACAATTCTTCCACGACTCATTAAATTGATACTTGGAAAAGAGATCACAGGTAATGAAACTACGGGAGGAGGAGCAGAAACTAAATCAATAGTAAAATCATCAAATTAATAAAAAAGGGGCTTTAAAAGCCCCTTTTTTTATTAATAAATATTTTATACTACTCTACACAATAGGTAAATATAATTTAAATTCACTGCCCTTGCCAATCTCTGAAAAAACATCTATATAACCCCTGTGACTTTCTACTGTTCCATAAACAGCGGCTAAGCCCATTCCTGTTCCCTTTCCAGGTTCCTTAGTTGTAAAAAATGGTTCAAAAATTTGATTAATGGTTTCTTTATCCATACCTGACCCCATATCAATTATACTGAGTATAATATAATTACCACTCTTTTTATCAATTCCAGGTATAGCGTTTTCCTTTTCTTTAATAAATACATTTTCTGTTATAAAGGATAAGGTTCCTACATTAGTCATTGCATCATTTGCATTTAATGCAAGATTCATTATTGAATTCTGAATTTGACCGGAATCACATGAAACAATATCATTTTCAGCATTTAACTTTTCAACAATTGTTATATCCTTTTTAATACTATGCTTCAATAATAGTGTAACCTCATTAATAATACTGTGTAATGATATATCCTCAATCCTATGCTTTCCTTTTCTGGCAAATGCAAGTAATTTAGTTGTTAATTCTGATGATCGTCTTGCTGATCTTTTTATTAATTTAATACTTTTTATCAAATCATCCTCATTCTCATATTTATTTTCAATTACCTCGGAAACACTTAGAATTGCTGTAATCTGATTATTAAAGTCATGAGCAATTCCACCAGCCAAATGTCCTATTGCATTCATTTTTTCTGTTCTAGCAATTTGTTCTTCCATTTGCTTCATTAAAGTAATGTCTGTTATGAAACCTTCAAGAAATTGTAATTCTCCATCCGAACTATAAACACCCTTTCCCTTCTCATATACCCATTTCTTTTTTCCCTTTTTACATATAATTCTATAAAAAATTTCATAATGTTTCTTTTTGGATAATGCTTTCTTATACTCATTCAATACAAATTCCCTATCATCATGATCAATAATATCACTGTATTTAATATCCTTACTGTTCATCATTTCTTGTTTGGAATATCCGGTTAATTCTTCAATCCCATCATTTAGAAATAATATTTCAATTTTTGGAGAGTTTAATCGTCTATAAACAAGCCCATTCAAATTACTGATAAGTGTATTAAGCATTCTTTGATCTTCTTTTGATTTACGAAATAAAATATTATTTTGCAATTCTATCAGGAATATCATTACAAGTATATTAGAAATTATTATTATTAAATATGGTATATATATATTATTCTCATTAAAAATAGTGAAATACCCAATAGCATTTAATAGCCCTAATAATATTATGATATTTATCCATTTTTGTGATTGTCCTGCAATTTTAACAAATGATTTTCTATTCTTTATCATTATAAAAGTGAAAGTAAGCATTAATGATGTTTGGAAAATCAATGATATTATATTAGCATTATGTGCATCTTTAAGAAAGTATCCAGTCAAAACTGCAATCAAGATTATTACAGGAATAGTCAAAATCCATTTTGCAATTGATTTAAAGAAAAGTAGAATTCCTATAAAAATAAAGCAAATACCTTCAACAGATAAAAGACCATAACACATTAGATTTAAATCGCTATTTCCTGAGAAATAATTAAATACAACAGCAATTGTATATAGCAGCCAACCGCAGAGAAGGAATAAATATTTTTGTTCACGAAACTGAATATAAAAATCTGTAAATATTGCTATTCCTATAATTCGCGTGAAAAATATAGTTATTAATAAAACATTAATTGCATTTACTTCCATTTTCAGTATTTTATCCTGATAATTTACAATAGTCAAGACAAATTTTACTTTTTTAAATTTATTATTACCTCTTGACAATAATTAGCAATTTAATATAATACAAATTCACAACACTCCTCGGTAGCTCAGTTGGTAGAGCGAGTGGCTGTTAACCACCAGGTCGGGGGTTCAAGTCCCTCCCGAGGAGCCAAAAAAATGCACAGGATTCCCTGTGTTTTTTTACCTAATAAAAAAACGGCTTCAAATAAATTGAAGCCGTTATAAAGTCAAATGAGAAAATAAAAAGATATTTCTATTTTATTTCTTTTTATCTAATACAGATACTTTTTTTCTGAATTTACCGAATCTTTCAAATTTTACATATCCATCAATGAGAGAGAAAAGAGTATCATCTCTACCAATACCGACATTCATACCAGGATGGAATTTAGATCCTCTCTGTCTTACAATGATTGATCCAGCTCTAAGAAATTGTCCATCATGTCTTTTTACCCCAAGATATTGAGGATTGGAATCTCTACCATTTCGTGATGAGCCTACACCCTTTTTATGTGCCATTAGAAACCCCCTTAAGGTCTAATAATCTTTTCTATTTTAATTAAAGAATAATCCTGTCTATGTCCCTGTATTCTTTTATAATTCTTTCTTCTTTTAAATTTCATGACTTCAATCTTCTTGCCTTTTTCATCTTTGATCTTATGACAGACAATCTTTGCTCCGTCAATATACGGATTCCCAATTACTGTTTCATCATTTTCATTTATAAAAAGCACTTTGTCCATTTCCAATTTTTCATTTTCTTTGCAATCCAGTTTACTTACTTTAATAGTATCATTTTCCTCTATCTTATACTGGAAGCCCTTGATCTCTACTACTGCAAACATGTATCCTCCTACTCTGTTGTTTCACCGCTGGTACCCTGAGGTATCACAGGTATATTTGTTTCATTTGATTGCGGAATAGTGTTTTCATCTTGTATTGGGGGGATTGTCTGCTGATTATATGGTATTTGTGGTGATGTTTCTACAGCAGTACTTGCACCTTTTGAAACAAGAGCAAGTGATAAACTGGTTACCATAAAAATTATAGCTAATACAGTAGTTATTTTGGTCATCAGATTTCCAGCTCCGGATGCACCAAAAACACTATCCTGGCCTCCTCCGAACATGGCACCCATGCCGCCCGAAGATTGCTGCATAAGAACAATAACAATCAACAAGAATGACACAATTATGTGAATTATCAAAACAAAAGTAAACACTTTTCCTCCTAAATATTTATTAATTCAGCAATTTCAATAATTTTATTGAAATGTTCATATTTCAATGATGCACCGCCTATAAGAGCTCCGTCAATATTATCCTGACGCAAAAGTTCTTTAACATTATCTTCTTTTACACTTCCTCCATAGAGAATGCGTATATCTGATGCAACTTCATTCCCAGCAATTTCTGCAACTTTCTCTCTAATAAACCTATGCATATCCTCTGCATCAAAAGGAGTTGCAGTTTTACCAGTACCTATTGCCCAGACTGGTTCATATGCTATTATAATGTTTTCAAAATTATTTTCAATACCCATAAGACCGATTTTTAATTGATTCTCTATAACAGCTTTATAGCGATTTGCATTTCTTTCTGTTTCGGTTTCTCCAACACAGAGAATTGTTTGGAATCCTTTCTTTAAACCTTTTCTTACCTTTTTATTTATAAATTCATCTGTTTCATTAAAAACATGTCTTCTCTCCGAGTGTCCAATAATTACATATTCAATACCAAGTGATTTAAGAAATGAGTATGAGATCTCACCTGTAAATGCACCATTATCCTCATCATGTACATTCTGAGCTCCAAGTTTTACTGCTGAATCTTTTACTGCTGACTGTACTATTCCAAGATGAGTAAAAGGTGGACAAACAAGTATATCCAATTTTCTATTCGCATTATTATCAATAATTGGCTGAATATCATCAATAAGATTCATTTTCCAATTACCTGCAATCAATATTCTTCTTGTCATGATTCCTCCTTTAATACATTAATACCGGGAAGTTCAATTCCGCTAAGCATTTCAAGCATTGCTCCACCGCCTGTGGAAACAAAGGACACACTATCAATTTGTCCCAATTGATTTAATGCTGCAACAGAGTCTCCTCCTCCTACAACACTAAATGCATTCTTTTCAGTTGCCTCTTTAATAAATTTAGCAATCTGTATAGTGCCTTTAGCAAATTGTTCCTTTTCAAACATACCCATAGGTCCATTCCAGACAATTGTTTTTGCACCCATTATTGCACCTTTAAATATTTCTGCAGTCATTGGACCAATATCAAGTCCAATATCATCCTTTTCCATTTCTCCTCTTGATACTATCCTTGATTCACTATCATCTATAGATTTAGCTGCAATAACATCAATTGGAAGTATGATATTAACATCCTTTTCTTTTGCCTCTTTAAAGATATTGTCACATTCCTTAACCATATCGGACTCAAAAAGTGATTTTCCGATTTCAAATCCAAATGATTTCAAGAATGTAAAGGCAAGTCCACCTCCAATAAGTATTGTATCTGCATATTTAATTGTATTTTTCAATACATCCAATTTTGTTGAAACCTTTGAGCCGCCAACAATAAAAACATACGGTGATTCCGGTTCACAAGTTAATTTATAAAGATTTTCAACTTCATTCTGAAGCAGGTATCCTGCACATTTATTTTCAAATAGTTTAGGTAAAGTGTAAACAGACATATGTTTTCTATGACATACAGAAAAACCATCATTAATATATACATCGCCCAGTTCTCTTATTTTTTCCGCTAATTCACTATTACCTTTCTTTTCGCCAGGATAAAATCTGATGTTTTCAAATAAAATAACCGAAGGGAAAGGTAATTTAGATATTTTCTTCTTGATATCAGATTCATTAATGTCATTGAAAAAGTGAATTTCCTCATTTAATAATCTGGATAATTCATCCTTGATGATACCAAGTGAATATTCCTGTCTTCTTTCTCCCTTTGGTCTTCCTCTATGTGAAAGAATGATGATTTTTGCATTATTATTAATAAGGTATTTGATTGTTTTAACAGATGCTTCAATTCTAAATGTACTGCTAATTTTACTATCCACTACAGGCACATTATAATCCGTTCTTAAAATCACTGTTTTGTTTTTTACATCAATATCTTTCAGAACTCTCAAATTCATTATTACCTACTTCATTAAGTATTCAATCAAATCAACTGTTCTTGATGAATAGCCAAATTCATTATCATACCATGCAAGTACTTTTACAAGATTGCCACTTGCCAATGTTGCCAAACTATCAAAGACCGATGAAAATGAACATCCGGTATAATCAATAGATACAAGTGGTTCATCTGAATAGCCTAATATTCCTTTGAATCTTCCAGTATCAGCAGCTTTTTTAAAAACTGCATTAACTTCTTCCACAGTTACTTCTTTACCTAATACTGCAGAAAAATCAACAATTGACACATCAGGAGTTGGCACTCTTATAGCCATTCCGTCAAGTTTTCCTTTTAATTCAGGAATAACAAGTCCTACTGCCTTTGCGGCTCCTGTTGTTGTAGGTATCATTGATATGCCTGCAGCTCTTGCTCTTCTTAGATCGCTATGAGGCAGATCAAGTATCATCTGATCATTTGTATATGCATGAATGGTTGTCATAATACCCTTTTCAAATCCAAAATTATCAAGAAGTACCTTTGCAAGAGGTGCTATACAATTTGTTGTGCATGATGCATTTGAAATTATATGATGTTCATCCTTATTGTATATATTCTCATTTACTCCTAAGACAATTGTTGCATCAACCTTATCCTTTGCAGGAGCTGAAATAACTACCTTTTTTGCACCAGCTTTTAGATGCTTTGCTGCCTGCTCTCTTGTTCTAAATACACCTGTTGATTCTAATACAACATCAACACCAAGTTCACCCCAATTGAGCTTTTCTGGATCCCTTTCTGAAGTAACCTTTATTTTCTTCCCATCAATGATTATTGCATCACCTTCATAACTTACATCACCATCATACCTGCCATGCACGGAATCATATTTATATAAGTGAGCAAGTGTTTTTGCATCAGTTAAATCATTAACTCCAACTAATTCAATATCTTTATTCTTAGAAATCCTTGATGCTAAACGACCAATTCGTCCAAATCCATTAATTCCTAATTTTATAGTCATATAAATACCTCCTATAAATTATGTTCAAGAATTATATTAAATTAAAATATTATGTCAATATTAATCTTTCTTTTATTTAATAGAACTATATTACTCAGCTATGTATAAAACATATGCCCGGGGCTTGACATTTTGACAATTGTTATATATACTTTATACAAAACAAGGAGGCATTTTGAGTAAATCAAGACTTAAACTAAAAAACTATTTCTATCATGTAATGAACAGAGGGGATAAGGGGGAATACATTTTCAATGATTACAAAATGAAATATATATTCCTTGAAAAATTAATCTTTTTCAAAAACAAGCATTTTATCAAGCTTGTTGCATTCTGCATTATGGGCAATCATTTCCATTTGATTATTAAGGATGAGGAAGGGTTGATAAGTGAATTTATGCATGATTTAGAAACAGTATTTGCTGTAAAATACAGAAAAGACAAGGGAGGCAAAGGATATGTTTTTCAGAATCGATTCAGGTCACAGATAATATATTATGAAAAATATATGCAAAATGCAATAGTATATGTTCTTAATAATCCATGCAGAAAGCATCTTATAGATAATCCTCTAAGCTATCATTGGTCCAGTGCTGCTCTATATTTTAGTGAAAATGGTGATTTTGTTGATAAGCAATCAGTTGAAGACATATTTGGTTCAAAGATAAACTTCTTGCATTGTATCAATAATAAGATTGATATTTCAAATCATATTATTGAAACACCTATTGGTGAAATACTTGGTGACCAATGGTATGCAAGCAGAGTTGTAGGTAAATACAATAGAAGAATTGAGAATTCCGATTCCATAGGAATGAGGAGGAATGACTATATAAATATACCTATACAATCTGCCTTATTATTATTTGAACATAGAAATAAAATAACTCTAAAGCATATTGATTTTTGTTCAAAATATGGCAAAATAGTAAGAAATAAATTATTGGTCTTTCTAAAGGATGAGTGTCAAATGAATTACTCTAAAATTAAATATGCATATCCTTTTTTTAATATGAAATATAATGCATTAGCAAAAACATACTCAAGGTGCAAATGAATCTAATTAAATTGTTAAAAAATGTCAAAATGTCAAGCCCCGGGCATATATTATTTTATATAGGACTGTTTTTTGTGGTTACGGTTTTTGGGGAGGTACGGGTTGGATTGGTTTTGGGAGGAGGAGCGGCAAGAGGATTGGCTCATATAGGGGTATTAAAGGCATTAGAGGAATATAATATTCCAATTGATGCAGTTGGTGGAACAAGTATGGGTGCAATAGTCGGGGCTCTTTGGTCATCAGGTTACTCTGCAAGTGAAATAGAAAGTATTTTCGTTCAAACAAATGTTTTAAGTCAAATATTTGATTTTTCATTTGAGAATGAAAAACCTGTTTATTATAAATTCAATTATCAAAACACTATACTTAATCTCTATTATAATAAAGGAAAACTTCAGCGACCAGAAGCAGCAATAGATGATAGATTATTGAATTTTGAGATCAAAAAATTCTTTCAGCCAGTAGAGATTGCCATAGATAGTAATTTTAGGAATTTATGGAAACCATTTTTATGTACTGCAAGTGATATCAATTCAAGTAAATTACTTGTATTTACATCAGGTTCACTTTCAAAGGCAGTACGATCATCAATGTCATTACCAATCATATTTAAACCGGTAGAGTATGAAGATAAGATTCTACTAGATGGAGGAATCTATAATAATTTACCTGTTAAGATTACTGCGGATTCATTTAATCTTGATTACATTATTGCGGTTGATGTATCAACACATAAAACCGTTCTATCCTCTGATAATATTGATATACTTGATATTGGTTTTTCAATGATGGACCTTATAACAAAAGGGGTAGATGCTGATACAATGGCGGAATACGGAACATATATTCATCCTGATGTTAATGCATTTTTTGGTTATGAATTTTATAAAGTGAAAGAATTGATTGATTTGGGTTACAATGAAGCAATCAAGTATATTCAAAAAATGAAAAAGGAAATCAATAGATCAGAAAACTATAATAATAGTAAAAGAAAAGCCAAAGGTTCTTTCAATTATAGCGAGTTTGTTATTGATAGTATAGAGATCCATTCATCAAATCCTACTCATAGAACTATCACAAGGAATGTTATTAATATGAAAAAAGGTTTTGATTTCTCCTTTGCTGAATTTGAGAAAGGATTAATACTAATACATTCTTTAGATCTATTTGAAAATATTGAAACAGAATTTTTCCCTGACACTATAGATAAAACAATGAAAATTGTTATTTCTAATAATGCTTTATCATCTATTAAAATAGGTCTTGGTGGCTTTTATGCAGACAATGCCGGAATGAATATCTACTCAAAATTTGAATATAATAATATTTTTTCTCAAGCAATATCAGCTAGTATTACTCCTTATCTAGGAGATCACCTAAAAGGGATCTCTGTAAATATTTATTCCCCACCTGTATTTATATCGGGCGTTGCAGCATACATTAATTATGAATACCTTAATAAAAAAATGTATAGTTTATGGTTGAATACATTCAATTATAATTTTTTACATTCGTTTACATATCTTTTAGGAAATAATTATACAAAAGAATCCATAATATCACTAATTGCTGGATTTCGAAAAAAGGATTATTCACCTGGAAATTTCTCCAAAATATTTATGGGCTCCTATTTTATAAATGATAGAATCAATACTTCAAGTAGATTACCAAATGGCTATAGATTTAACTTCTTATTTACAATCAATATCCCACAAAGTGATAGTTCAAGATTTTTAACATTATCATATGATACAAGGAAATTGTATTTGAAGATGTTCGGACAATATTTTTCTCAGGCAAATCTTTTATGGAAGATATATTCCGGTTTTAAGATTGAAATAGGATATCTCAAATTATTTCAACATTATTCTTCTATTCATCAAAGCATTGAATCAGATTATTTCACACCTAAACCACTTCCCTCATTTAATTATATTTATGATATAAATACTCTAAGCAATTATTTTCTTAATATAGGCTTTGATTTATCGTATCCAATTAATGAAGCTATTTCTATAAAAAGCACAATGAACACATCCTTTATTGAAAATGATGCTCATAATACCTCATCAATGCTAATTACAGCTGGCTTATATTCTGAAATCTCCGGTATATTTGGAAATCTGATAGGCGGATTTGAGTATATATCAGATAATGCAAATCGAAAAATTGGCTTTAGTATTATTTGGAAGTCTAATATTACAAAAAAAGTTGATGTTCTTGATGAAATATAATCAGGAATATTTAAATAGTATTTCTTTTTCAAATTTAAATATATTGCCAATAATACTATAGGGAAACTGTTCTATTCTTGTATTGAAATTTGTAACTGTCCAATTGTAGTATTCTCTTCTATCAGCGATTTGATTCTCTAACTGGGTTATTCTTTGCTGTAATCTTAAATATTGCTTATCCGCTTTTATATCGGGATAATTTTCAACAACTGCAAATAATTGTTTCATTCCTGCATTAATTTTTTTATTATAAACATCCTTTCCGTAAACCCCCATTGATGGACTGTATGATGTGCGCAGTTTAACAATGCTTTCAAGGGTTTTCCTTTCAAATGCAGAGTATCCTTTTACAACATTAACCAAATTACTAATTTCATCATTTCTCTGTTTTAGAAGTACATCAATATTTGCTAATGATTGCTTAACCCTATTTCGTGAATAAATCAATAAATTATATATTGTGATAATAAATACAATGATCATGAAAGTTATTGCTATAAATATTATAAGTAAAATCATACTATCTCCATATTAAATTTAATGTTAACACAAAACTCAATGCTCCGTATATTAGTGTTAAAATAAGATATATATTTAACCCCTTTATTAATTCTTTTTCACTTTTATCGGAAATAAAGAACAATCCATCATCTTTTGTATGGCACATTTTCAATATTTCATTTTGCTTTTTTTCAGCCTGATTTTCATTAAATTCAATCTCAATTTGTTTTTTCGCTTTTTCCCATTCATTCATATCTATTTGATTATCATTGTTCTTATCAAATTGTTTCATATACTGTGTATCATTTTTTCGTGATTTAAGAAATGTATTAAATGATTCTCTGCTATCCTTATTTATAACAGAACCCATAATATATACATCATTATATACTGGCAAGCTCTCCTCAATATAATATGTATTTTTATCTCTTATAAATGATTTCATTAAATAAAAAGGTGTCATGTATTTTGCTTTATTATGAATATCAAGAATAGATTTTCTTGTTTCTACTTCCATTACATAACCATTATTTTGAATAAAAAATCTTTCAGGCAGATATTCACCTATTTCCACTAAAACCCACTGTTCACCCTTATCTGTTTTAACTTTTGAATACTTAAAATATCTGTAAAATACACATTTTATGCCTGATACTAATGAAGGAATAGCATTTCTGTCAAGAATAGTACCCTTTATTTCTCTTAAACCAATACTAAGTGATTCAATAGTTGAAGTAGGAATATCTTCAATTAATGATTTAAATCTAAAATATTTAACAAATAGAAAAACATAATAAATAAAAAATATTATATTGAAAAAATTAAAAATATAAAGCCCCGGCTGTGTTTTTCCAATAAAGTAAAAAATGAAAACCACAATAAGCGGTAAATTTAATAATAATTTAAGATTGAATTTTGAGTATAATGTACTTTGCAGTATTCTTTCATTTGGAGCATAAACCTTGTAATTATAATCATAATCAAACTGATTTTCATATTTATTTGTTTCCTGTTCAAAAATCTCCTTAGGATAATTATATTCATAATAATTCAAATCAAATAGCAATGATGCTTTACAAACATATGATTTCATATCAACTGATAATCCAGGCATATAGTTTGCCGAATATTCCATATCTTCAAAATATTTATTTGCTTTCATTTTTACTTCATTTAATAAAATTTTGATATTTTCAGTTCGTGAAAATTTTGATGCATTTTTTAATCCTGAAAGATTTGTTGATTTTGAATCAATCTCAGCAATCACTTGTGCATTTTTGAAGTAAATAAAGATAGAATAATTCCCCTCTATCTGTATTGCCTGCAAAGATGGTTTTTCTATGTGCATCTGATCTATTCCTGCAATTATAAGAATATCATCGTTTTTTGATAATTCCAATTTCCCATCCAAATACTCTAAAATATAATGATTGTCTGCTTCCTTCATATCAGATACTTTGATCATTCTATATATTCTCTTATTTATTTCATCTTCATTCATTTCAAAAAAATCAATTCCAGATGTATTCAACCCATTCTTCATTTTCTTGATTTTCTCTTCACTCTCTGTATTTAAAAGTTCGGAAAAGCCCTTTCCAATAAATCGCTGAGATGTCCATATCATATCTTTATCAATTGATCTTGATATTTTTCTTAAAAAGTCATTTTTAATATACGACTTTTTTTTAGCCATTGTTTTAATAAAAATATATTTTTTCATTCTTATATTATAGCAAAATATTGAAAAATTTCAACTTTCCTATTGACAATTTGGTATTTTTGTACAAAATACTAAATTATGAAAATAATTACTTTAATTTTAATGTTTTTATTATTTTTCACTTTTGGATGCAATGAAAATAAAAATGTACAACCTGATTCTATTAATGAAATCATTGACTCTATGAATTCTGAAACAATCAAACCTTATAATACATATAGATTATTATGTTTTGTTAATGATTATAACAGTAATCAATATTCTAAAGCAATAATCCCCGTTCTTGATACATTACAATTAAATTATTTTGGTAAATTCACCATTGAGATAATTGATACTGATAGTAATCCTGAATTCATTGATTCTTTTAATATAAAATTCGCTCCACATATAGTTATAATGAATAGTAACGATTCTATTGTATTTAGTAGAACAGGATATGATCCATATTTTAAATTAATTAAAGCATTAAAAAGGGAAAATTTAATTGATTAGATTTTCCAATGTTTCCTTAATAATTTGAGATGTTTCTTTTCTTTCATATTTTAATTCAATATTATAAAAAACATTCTGTTTCATACCTTTGATACGATTTATGCCTTGAATAATGCTTTGATAATCATATCCAACCTCAATAATGCTTTTTGCAAGAGGTCTGCCAAATTGTCTTTTCCCCACCAATAATGATGGCTTTTTTAAATATGGAGTTTCAATAATAAGTGATGATGAATTGCCCATAGCAAATTCGCAACACCTTAGTAATGATATATAATTAATAAATCCAAGATGTGGAATAAAAATAATATTCTTTCGTTTTATTGAAATTCTTTTAAGTTTTTTCAATATAAAATCCCCGCCTTTATCAATATTCGGTGCAGTACATAATACATAGGAATCGGTTTTCATAAGAAATTGCTCCATTCCTTCAAACTGTTTTTTTATAATTATCTCTGTATTTGTTTCGGGATGATATGTAAACATTATGAATTTTTTATTAATCAAAGAAAAATTATATTCTTTATTGATCTCTTCAAGAGTTTTGAACTGTTCACTATCAATGATTTCTAAGATTGGATCACCTGCATTAAATATTGCACTTTTTCCTTTCAATAATTTTTTCAACTCACCTGCGAAACACTCTCCGCTAACAAAGTGAATATCTGCAATTAAGGATAACATTTTTCTTATATGATCATCTATAGCACCTTCTGTTACTTCTCCTCCTGAAATATGTATAATCTTAATCCCTGTTATTAAAGCAAGATTGATCACTGCAAGCATTTCAATTCTATCACCAAGGATCAAAATGTATTCACATTTTATCATTTTTATAAGTGTTCTTAATCGCTTTTGAAACGAAATAATTGAATTTATTAATTTAGCATCACTTTGCCAATCAAATTGAACATTTATTTTATAATCGGTCTTAATTCCAGCATTATTGATTTCATTAATTGAATATCCTCTGTGCTTATCAAAATGGCTGCCCGAAATACATAATTTTGCATCAATTTTTTTTGAAAATTTTAAATTTTTAATAATATTATGCAGATGCGAAAAGTCAGATCTATTGGTTGATAGAATTAGTATTTTCATTTATACTCCTTAAACATACTAAAAAGTTCTTTATAAAACATATTGCAAATAATCAATTTATAATTTATAATTATAAGCATAAAATGAAAAAAAAGAAAGTACTATTTTTACATGGTTTAATCACATTTGGAATATTTCTCAATGCTCTTACTTTTTATTTACCATTTCAATGTGAAAACAGACGCATACTAAAGAGAGCATATATTACTTCATGCGGGGATTTTGGGATCTATAGAAAACAATACTCAGGTATTCCACCTCATTATCATTCTGGAATTGATTTTAAAAATCCTGGAGGAAAACCAGGTGATGTAGAAGTTATTTTTGCTTCTGCTGAAGGTAAAGTAATTTCAATTCTGAATAGTAATGCATCTTCAAATATAATACTTAAGCATAATATTGATAATAACAGAGTGTTATTTTCAACATATACTCATATTTGTGATATTGTTGTATTACCCGGTGATACAGTCAATAAACATACTGTTTTAGGCAGTTTTATTGATGCACCGAGATTAGACAAGTGGGGAGAATACCTTAATCATCTTCATTTTGAGATTATGAAAGTGCAGCCCAAATATATCGGAAAACGAAATGGATATGATACATATCTTCCCTATTCTATTGACTGCACAGATAAAGATACTTTATATAAATATTATTATAATCCAATATTATTTTTTATAATTGAATGATAAAATATCTTGACAAATTAATGCTTTATGATATTATCTTATTATGAAATTTTTTAATGGTTATAGGATATTAAAGAGAGATAAATATACATATTCATTTAAAGGTCATTTAATTAAATTTATAGTGATATTCGTTTTGCTGCTTATAGTGATTTTAAGATATTTAAATAATTAATTAAAACAGGAGGATTTATGATAGAACTCCATTATAACTTCAAGGATTTGTTCAGAGCAACAAGACTTGGGCTATCGCTTAAAAAATTATTTGTTATGATGATGTCTCTTATTGTTGGATTTATAATGTATTTTGTATTTGCTTATATTGCATACTTAACAAGCAATATTGCATTTGTTGATATTTGGAATACTTATAAATTATTCCCCGTTCCAATTTTCGGAGTAACAATACTAAATTGGTATTCATGGACAATTTGGATTATAGGAGGAATTCTCTATTTTATGGCATTCATATTCGGACAGACAGCAGTGACTAAAATAACTTTTGAGCAATTAAAGGGCAATGAATTCTATGAAATGAAAGAAGCAACCAGATATGCATTTAAATTCTGGAAAAGTGCATTTCTTGCTCCAATAACACTTGCTGTTCTTGTTGCAATTATGGTTCTTGGTGCTTTTATTTTCGGATTAATAGGTAAAATCCCATTTTTCGGTCCCCTGTTTCTAATACTATTTATTGTTCCAATACTATTTGGTGCACTATTTACTGTATATTTGAAACTGGTTTTCATTGTATCCCTATTTGTTTCTCCTGTTGTAGCAGGAACATCCAAATCCGATACATTTGATACTTTGTTTGAAATATTTTCTATTGTATGGGATCAGCCTTGGAGACTTGCAATCTGGTCTGGTTTAATATTTATTATGAGTTCTCTTGGCACAATAATATTAGGATCACTTGTAAGATATACACTTGAATTTTCAAGATGGGCTCTTTCATTCTGGAATGGTGGATCATGGCTTCAGATATGGGCAAATGCATTTCATTTCTTACCTCCAGTTCCCGCATATAAAATCGCAGAGGAATTAGCGTTAAAATTGACACCTTTCATGCTTTCAGTATACCCCTTTAGTACAGGAAACTGGGCAATAAATATTTCAAGTGTTCTACTTAGCATATTATTCTATATTGTAGCATTTACTGTTGCTGCATATTTCTTCACTTCATGGACAGCAGGAATGACACTCATTTATATTAATCTGGTTAAGATCAAAGATGATGTCAATTTGCTTGAAGAAAAGGATGAAGAGTTTGATGAATTTGATGACCTTAATGAAGAAAAGTGTGATGATAAAGAAGATGATTCTCCTGAAACTGAGAAAAAAGAGGATGACAATAAAAAAGAAGAATGAAGTTAAAATACAAGCAGAGCTATATGCTCTGCTTGCTTAACAAGGAGTAATTATGTTGCTTGTCATTGTTCTATTAGTAATCATTATTGGCGTTGGATATCTGTTTATAATTATTAAAAAGAATGAACTTACCGAAATTCCTGAAATTGCCACATTAAAAGAAAAACCTATAATGCCTGCAATAGATACCTCTGCATTTCTTTCTATTGAAAAGGATGTTTTGAGTAATGAAGGTGAAAAAATCGGTGATTTCACAATTGAGGACTTAACATATTCTAATTATCATCGTGGATATTTCATGAAAGAACATAATGTTTTTATAGTCATATCACAGAATATTCCTAATGTTATACAAAAATATTTAGGATTATTTGATGTTCCATATATAAGTATATATTCAATATTTGACGATGGTAGTGATCTTGAAAGTACAACAAGAAAAAATAAATTTCAGGAAAATAAATCTACATATAGAAGAGTTGAAATTTATAATGATTTACCAGTTTTTTCAATAATTGAAAAACACAAGATCAGGATTGACCTTATTGAAGCAAAAGGTCCAACAGCCCTTGATCTACAATCAGATGCCTTTTTTAAGTATATGACAAGAGGTATAAAGGTTGATATAGTACATAAAAGCACTAAGGGATATGAAACCAAAAGTGATATTGAGAAAATAATGAGACAACTTGATTTGGGACAGGAAAAGAAAGAAGAAAAAGAAGATATGAATAATAATCAAAACGAAGAAACTATTTAGTTTCTTTGTTTTGCATTTTGCCAAATTTTTTCCATTTCATCTATTGATAATTTTGTTTTGGATCTATTTATTTCCTTTTCAACAACTTTAAACCGAAATACAAATTTTCTAATTGCTCTATTTATTGCAATTTCCGGATCAATGCCCAAGAAATTTGAAAGATGCGATACTGCAAAAAGCAGATCACCAAGTTCCTCTTCTCTTGATTTATCATTCTTTGCATTCTTTAATTCATCTATTTCTTCCTCAATTTTTTCATAAACACCTTTAATGTTTTCCCAATCAAATCCTAATGCTGATGCTCTTCTCTGAATTTTAGCAGACAATAAAAGCCCTGGAATATGAGGAATATTATCCATCACACTTACACTTTCTTTCTCCTTCCCCTTAATCTTTATCCAATTCTTTATAACATCTTCTTTGCTCTTAACCTTAATTTCTCCAAATACATGAGGATGTCTCCTCTCAATCTTTTCTATAAGATGCTCTAATAAATTATCAAAATCAAATTCGCCATTTTCCTCAGCAATCACTGTATGCAGCATTACCTGAGTTAATATATCAGCTAATTCATCCATTACCTTTTCACTATTTTCTGATTCTACTGCTTCAACAAGTTCATATGCCTCTTCAATAATATATTTTCTTAATGAATGATGAGTTTGTTCTCTATCCCATGGACACTTTTGTCTTAATATTCTAAAAACTTTTACAAGTTTTTTAAAGGCATTCACTATTTTGACTTTTTTCTATAATCATCAATTGCTGCTCTAATACCATCTTCAGCAAGTACAGAACAATGTATTTTATTTGCAGGTAAACCGCCAAGATTATCAGCAACCTGCTTATTGGTAATTTGTAATACCTCTTCAATTGTTTTCCCCTTCATCATCTCTGTTGTCATTGAGGAAGAAGAAATAGCAGCCGCACATCCATATGTCTCAAATGAAACATCTTTAATAATATTATTTTCTACTTTTATATATATTATCATTTCATCTCCGCATTGCGGATCTCCAACCTTACCTACACCATCCGGATTTTCCATTTTGCCCACATTTCTCGGATGTCTAAAATGATCCATTACTTCCTTTGAATACACTTTTTCTCCTATTTGTAAGGTGATATTTTTCTAATTCTATCAACTATTTCTTTAAGGGATTTAATCACATAATCAATTTCATCCTGCGAATTATATTTACTTAATGATAATCTTAATGAACCATGTGCCTCAAGATCACTTCTCCCCATAGCAGTCATTACATGAGATGGTTTGGAGTCCCCCGATGAACAAGCTGATCCAGTTGAAATATAGATACCCATTTCACTAAGTGAAAAAAGCATTGCTTCTCCTTCAATTCCTGGAATTGAGATATTGAGAGTATTATACACACTATTATTAGGTGTATTAATTACAATATTATCAATACTATCTAAAATTCCTGTTTTCAATGTATCTCTTAAACCCGCAATATATTTAGTATTTTTTTCCTTATCCCTATATGCCACATCCAATGCTTTTGTCATTGAAACTATATATGGAACATTTACTGTTCCTGGTCTTATCTTCCTTTCATGACTGCCCCCGAAAATAAGTGGTTTAATATGTATTCCCTTTTTTAAATACAAAAAGCCCACACCCTTTGGTGCGTGAAATTTATGTCCTGATGCACTGAGCATTTCAATTTCTGTTTTCTTCACATCAATATAGCCCTTGCCAATATATTGAACAGCATCAGTATGAAAAACAATATTTCTTTTTCTTGTTATTTCCGATATTTCCTTAATGGGCTGAATTGCTCCTGTCTCATTATTGGCATACATAATTGAAATGATCTTTGTTTTTTCATTTATTATGCTTTCTAAATAATCCAGATCAATAATGCCTTCTCTATTCACTTTTGCAAAAGAAACACCATATCCCTCTTTTTGTAATTCCTTTGCTGTATTTAGGATAGCTGAATGTTCTATTTCCGATACAATGATATGACATTCATCCGGCTTTTTCAAATGACAGTATCCAAGTAATGCCATATTATCACTTTCAGTACCTGAGCCGGTAAATATGATCTCGCTTGGTTCACAATTAATATAGGCAGCAATCTTTTCTCTGCATTTATCAATGGTTTCTAATGCTTCTATTCCCATGCCATGAGCAGATGATGAATTTCCATATTCCGAACTGAAATATTCATTCATTATTTTAATTGCTTCATCATCAACCCTTGTAGTAGCATTATTATCAAAATATATTTTGTTCACTGTTTCTCCTTTTTCATTAATACATAATATATTGATAATTGTAATAATTTCAAGTTAAATTTTGTATTATGATCTATAAAAAAATTACATTAATAAATTAATTATTCTCTTTCGTGTCATTCTCAAATCATATACCATACTTGATATGGTATTGATTTGGGAATCCAGTATTTCTTTCTTACATTTTCTACTTCTTCATACAATCAAACAAATGAACTCGCTATGCTGCAAGCTCGTCATAGTGAGGTAAATAATCTCCTTATCTATTAATATTAAATCCAATATACATGCCAGTGTACCATACTGTTAATTTTTCATCCAATAATCCGCTATAAGGTGATGTGCTGCGGATTTCATAAGAACCTGCTATTTTAAACATTAAATATGGATCAAACCATATCTTTTTCTTATTCTTTTTAGTATTACATACTTTAAAATATATTCCTCCACCTATAAAATCTCTTTTTATATTTCTATATC
>JAUVJU010000023.1 GCA_030592285.1 Caldifarciminota bacterium | reverse complement strand
ATATAGAAATGGTTTTTCATTAGCAATGGGTTATAAGAAATTCAGGGAAATCATAAAAAATGAAAATAATACTAAATATTATATATCAAGCATTTTCTCAGATAATAAGCATGCACTATCTGTTCTATTATCGGGAAGAGGAGGTTTTCCTAAATATAAGGAATTAGGAAAATATGTAACAAATATAATAAAACCGCGAAAAAGAAAAAAGACAGACAACATAGTATTTAGAGCGGACAAAGATCAATATAGAGCAATATACAATTTTATTATGGAACAGGGAGCAAAATTTGATTTTTTCCCATATTATGAGTATAGTGAATTTACAGAAAAAAATGAATTGCTTTTGGATTTTAGTATGGATAATATTTACTATACTTTATCTAATGGAAAGATCACAGCAATATGCGGATTATGGGATCAGAGTAATATTAAGCAGATATTTGTTAAAGGATATAGTAATCGAGTTAGATGGTTCAAGTATATATATAATATTGCAGCATTATTAATGAAAAAACCGAAATTTCCTAAAATAGGAAAACCAATTAAATATTGTTATTTATTTTTAACATTATGTAAAGAAAATCATCAGGAAAGTATCAAAGATATTATTGATGAAATATCTGATATAGCAGAGAGTAAAGGCTACAGTTTTATTATTGCAGGAGCAATGGAGAATGATCCCATTATTAAAGAAATGAGAAAATTTAAGAGTATAGAATTAAGTTCTAAAATATTTATTGTTGACTGGAATAATGATATTGATATTAATGAAATTAAAAATAATAAATATCATTTAGAAGTATCCCTATTATGAAAAAAATGACATATACACTGATTGATGTTAATAGAGTGAATAGAAAAACAAAAGATGAAATGTTTAATTTATTCATTAAGTATTTTGATTGTGAAGAAGAAACATTCTATTTAGACCTTGAATCCAAAAAAGCATTAGTATTATTAGAGAATCAGGATAAGGATATTGTGGGCTTCACATCAATGGATATATCAGTAGAAGAATTTAGAAACAAAAAAATTGTAATTTTATTTTCAGGCAATACAATTGTAGATGAAAGATATAGGGATGAATTGTATCTAATAACAGGTTTTTTGGAATTTGCAGTAAGAACTCAATTTAAATATCCTGAATATAAAATATTCTGGCATTTGATATGTGAGGGCTATAAGACATATAGATATCTTCCATTATCATTTAATAGATTTTATCCGCATTATAAGAAAGAATCATTGCAGTATGAAAAGGAATTGTTGGATAAAGTTTCACTTAAAAGGTTTAATAGGCATTATGATAAGAATACGGATATTATTCGGATTCCAGGATCAGAATTGTTGAAGACCGATTTTGCAAAAACACCACAAAATAAATTAAATGATAAACATATTAAATTCTTTACTGATAAAAATCCTTTTTATGCAGATGGGGATAAATTATCATGTATAGCGGAAATTTCTTATAATAATCTTAAAGCAATACCCAAAAGGATATATAAGCAATTGTATGCATTACATAATAAATAATTTAATGGTTTTGTATTTTAAGAAATACTATACTGATTTCATCAGGGCATCATTTGATCCTGTTAAAGAACAGTGTGATATTATGAAAAGAATTATTAAATCCAATGAGAATACGCTATTTGGAAAAGATCATTGTTTTAAGGAAATTGAAAATTACAATGACCTTAAAAGGCGTATTCCATTAACAGATTACAATTATTATGAGAATTATATTAATAGGATCATTAATGGTGAAAACAACATTTTAACAGATGAAAAAGTTGATATATTAGAACCAACCTCCGGCAGTACAAGGGGGACAAAATTAATTCCATATACAAGAGCACTTCAAAATGATTTTCAAAAGGGTATTTATCCATGGATATACGATATGTATACTTCAAATAGGAAATTAAGCAAGGGTACTGCATATTGGGCAATCTCTCCATCAAGTCCCATAGAAAAAATTGATTCAAAAATACCTATTGGATTTAAGAGAGATAGTCAGTATCTGGGAATTTTCGGTGAAATCATTGAAAAAACAATGGCTGTACCTTCATATATTTCTTCAATTAGAGATATTGATAAATGGAAATATTATACTGTGTTGTTCTTACTAAAAGATGCGAACCTTTCCTTTATATCTGTATGGAATCCTGAATATCTGAATATTCTTACACAATATATTTATGATAAATGGGATGAACTTTTAAAGGATATAAGAAATGGATTTTCAATTAAAGGTGGTATCAATAAAAACATTTCTGCTAATCCTTATAGATATAAACAATTATTGAAATGTAAGGATGAAAATAGAATAAAATTTGATCGTATATGGGAAAAATTGTGTTTATTAAGCTGCTGGACAAGTGGTAATGCTAAATATGCTTTGGAAAAAACAAAAAGGACATTTCCACATATAAAGATCCAGGGCAAAGGAATTATTGCAACAGAGGGATTTATTTCTTTTCCACTTACTAATCAAAGGGAATCAATACTATCAATAAGATCTCATTTTTTTGAATTTCAGGATATAATTAATAAAGACATCTATCTTGTTAATGAACTTAAAAAGAATAAGAGATATTCTGTAATAATTACAAATTCAGGTGGATTTTACAGATATACATTAAAGGATATTATTGAGGTCAAAGGGTTTTATAATAAATTGCCAATCATTGAATTTATTGGGAAACAGGATATGGTGCTTGATTATTTTGGAGAAAAATTGGAAGAGATTTTCATTATTAATATATTAAAAAAATCTCTTAAACAAACAAGTAAATTAATTGATTTTATGTGCTTTGCTCCTAATTACGGTGATGAGTTTAAATACATACTATATATTAGTTGCAGTAAATCAGAAAACATAGATACTAAAAAAATTGAAGAAAACATTGAATACGAATTATGCAATAATTATCATTATAAACATGCCAGAAATCTTGGACAGATAGGTAAAATGGGAATTGTAATATTAGATAATTCAATAAATTATCTTGATAGATATTTAACATATATGTATAATAAGGGCATGAAAATCGGTGATATAAAACCAATAATAGTATCTAATGAATTAGAGATCAAAAAAATATTTGAAGGCAAATAATATGAAAATAATAATGATTGTTCCAAGCATAGGGAAAAAAGAAAATGAAGCATATATCAGAACATGGCAAATGCAGCCATTAACAATTGCACAATTATACTCATTGATCCCCAAAAGGCATGAAGTTGTTTTGTATGATGATAGAATGGAATCAATTCCTTATGATGAAGATGCAGATTTGGTTATAATAAGTATTGAAACATATACAGCAAGAAGATCTTATTATATTGCGGAAAAATTCAGACAAAGAGGAATAAAGGTTCTTCTGGGCGGGTATCATGTTACTCTATTACCTGAAGAAGCGGAAAAGCATGCAGATATGGTCTTAGTAGGAGAGGCAGAGAATATTTTGCCAAAAATCCTTGATGATATTGAGGACAATCATTATGAGAAAAGATATGTATCCCATCTAACTACTCTAAATAATCTTATGCCAGATAGAAGTATTTTTAAAGGTAAAAATTATTTGCCCGTTTCTCTTGTTGAATCATCAAGAGGGTGTCCATATAATTGTGATTTTTGTTCAATATCAGTATTCCATAAGCAAAAATATAAGATGCGTCCCATAGATGATGTTATTGAAGATATAAGAAGATGCAAGAATAAGAATTTATTTATTGTAGATGATAATATAATGGTGGATGTGCCAAGAACAAAAGAATTGCTGAGAAGAATGATACCATTAAATATTAAATGGGTGGGACAGGGCAGTATTCATATTGCACAGGACAATGAATTATTAAAACTATTAAAAAGAGCAGGATGTGCAATGATCCTTATTGGATTTGAATCATTGAATGAAAATAATCTTAAAAAAATGAAGAAAGAGTGGAATTTATCATTTGGTAAATACAATAAACTTATTAAAAGAATCCATAGGGCTGGCATTGGAATTTACGCAACATTTGTATTTGGATATGAAGAAGATAATGAGAAAGCATTTGAAGAGACATTTAAATTTGCAATGAGAAATAAATTCTTATTTGCTGCATTTAATCATTTACTGCCTTTCCCGGGAACAGAGTTTTATAATAGATTGAAAAGTGAAAAGAAATTAATATATGATAAATGGTGGGTATCATCAGAGTATACATATGGAGATATTGCATTTAAACCGCAATTGTTAACGGCAGATAAATTAAGGAATCTATGCATAAAATACAGAAAAAAATATTTTTCTATTGGTTCCATTCTACACAGAGCATCAAATATGCATGCCAATCTGCAAAATCCCATGTTTTCTCATATATATTTTATCCAGTCATTGCTTGCAAGAAAGGAAATTAATCAAAAAACCGGATTACCTCTTGGATAAAAGAACTAGATGAAAATTCTATTTATTTACCCTTCAATGAATGGCAAACAAATAAGCAGTAAATATATATCCTGGCTTATGGAACCGCTTGTATATGCTATTTTAAAAGCATTAACTCCACCTGATGTTATTACTGAATTTATTGATGAACGATTTGAGCCCATAACTATAAATGATACTCCTGATCTTGTTGTAATGAGCATAAGAACCTTTAATGCCAATAGAGCATATGAGTTATCAAAACAATTTATTGAAAAGGGAGTAAAAGTATTATTGGGAGGATATCATGTAATGCTTGCAAAAGAAGAAGCATTAACCAATGCCTCTTCCATTGCAATAGGAAATGCAGAAGATGTTTGGGAAAATATTATTAATGATTTGAAAAAGGGGGAACTGAAAAATACCTATTTATCTGATAAAAGTAATAATATATTTGCAATGCCTAATAGGGAAATATACAATAAGTACAAATATTTACCATTAAAACCAGTTGAAACATCAAGGGGTTGTCCATATGAATGTTCATTCTGCTCCACTGCTGCTGTATATAAAAAGAAAATCATATATAGAGATCCAGTGAATGTAATTAATGAAATAAAAGCAATAAAAAGAAAATGGATAATGTTCACTGATGAAAATTTTCTATTAAATAGTAAACACACAGAAAAAATTTTAAGTGGATTAAGGAAAATGAAAATTCAATGGATTGCACAGACAGATGTGTCAATTGCTAATAATGAAAAAATGATTAAACAGATGGCATTGTCAGGATGCTTTGGATTATTAATAGGGTTTGAGAGTTTCAAGAAAAGCAGATTGGAGGAATATCGTAAAACTCAAAACATTAAAACTAATTATAAGAACTTAATAAATACATTGCATAAATATGGAATAGGTATTTATGCATCATTCATAATTTCAAAGGATGATGAAAATAGTGTAGATCATATTATAAAATATATAATAGATAATAGAATTGAATTAGCCGGACTTAGTCCACTTACTCCATATCCAAATACAGGTATATATATAAATGGGATAAAAAGCAAAACGGTAATACAAAAATGGTGGAGAATAAAACCATATCCTTATTGGAAATTTGTATTTATTGATAATAAAGAAAAACTAAAAGGGCTTGAGAATAAGCTTATAGAGAAAAAAGGGCAATTATATTCTATAAAGAATATTCTAAAAAGGATAAGATTAAACGGGTTTTTAAATAATCCTATTAAATCCGCTGTTTTTTTAATGCTAAATATATTTGCTGCTGCCGAGATACAATATAAAAAGCATTTATAATTATTATCTTATTTTCACAGTCTTTTCTCCATTACTGAAAAACACTCCCTTTGTAAAGCTTTCATTAATCTTTTGTCCAAGTACATTATAGATAATGTTCTGCTCTACAAAAGGAATATCAATTTTTATCTTATTAATTATTTTATTGTTCCTTATAAGTAATATAGTTTTCTTGTCAATTAGTGATATTTCATCACCTGATAGAATAAATCCGTTTTCCGTTTTCATTATTTTTATCTTGTCAGTAAATTGTTTTGGAATAATTAATCTATCTGCATCTGTACAAATAGTGATCATATCCTTTTTTACTGTTATTTTGGTGCTTCTTATACCAGAATAGGGAGAGTATCTTACATTAATGTTTTTATACTGATTGAGACCATAAGAAATTCTAAGATCATCATTAACAGGTGTAATTATTGGATTTTTTAAATAGCATTGTATTATAACAAATGAATCAGGCAGAATAATTCTTTTAGTAAAATTGACCGAATCAATAAAAAACGGTAAATGATCAATATCAAAAAGAATGGGATCATTTCCTGCATTATATATTCTAAAATGCATTGAATCATTAAGATTCACATTATCAATACCAATTAATGCATTAAAATCACAGAGGATTAGAGAATAAATATAATAAAGATAATTATTATCCACTGTATTCATTGTATAGAGAGGAATAGATTGACAGAAATGCTTGCCTCCAAAGGAAGCTAAATAATTGTCTTCATCAAAAATATATGGAGTATCCGTATCATAAACATCCACAAAATTAAGATTTTTATTGATCATACAGAATGTTTTCAAATTCGGCAAATATACAAAATCACTCTTATATATATTGTATCCATCATTCCCATTCTTTATGCCAAATAGATCCCATAATAATGTACCTGCTTTATCATAGCAGAGACAATCGGTTCCCTCTAAATATACCGTACTTCCCAAAGCAGCAAAATTAAGTATCCGCTCAGCCAGGACTTTGTCCATTACCTTATTGTCTGAATAATCGCCTGTCATGATCATATAATATGGATATATTCTTTCACTATTTAATATTGAATCAATAAGAATATTTAATTTAAGCGAGTCCCTTAAAAAATCACTAAGGTCAGAATCAAAATATTTATGGCGAGGATCATATATGAAAACAGTATTAAGTGGACTTGTTTTATAGGTGAACAAAAAACTATCAGTATAGAATCTTGTTTGCATTTTAATATAAAAATACCCGCTGTCATTTTTGAAACAAGCAGTATTAAATACATTGGTAATAGATGAGCATAATGGAAGTATCTGGGTATCTATATCAAATTCAATTGTGCTATTACTTTTAAATATGCATAAAGTACTATCAAAAGCATGGTCATCTGTATGAAAATATACAGTTATGGTGTATGAACTATCCTTATAAATAATACCCGATTCCCTTGTAATGAAACTGTCAGCAAAGAGTTTGCGTCTATAAACAGGAAATGAATAATTATAATCAAGATTATTAGAGGAAATATTTAATGTTGCAATATTTAAGGTATCCTGGATTAACACCCGTAAAGAACATATACTGCTGTTTGTGCTTATTACCATTGAAGAATCAAAAAGCAATAATTCATCTGAAGAAAAATTTAAAGTACATATTGGAATATCCGATTCATATAAAAAATTTATGAATAATGTTTCCTGTTCCTCTGCTAAGTAATCATAATCACCTATACTATCATTGATTGAAAACAATGATAATTGAATATTTCCTGAATTCACATAACATGTATCAATAAATAGTATGCCATTTTCAAAAATTGATACAAACAATGTATCAGAAAATTCAATATTATCTAATGGAATAATCATGTTTTCAGCAGAACAAGTAAGTGTGTCATAGATACCTTTATGTGTAAATAGTGTAATAAAACATGTATCGGAGGAGAAAATTGTTAGAGTTGGATTCTGAAGATCAATGCTATCAGATACACAAATAGATGATGTTGAACCATTCTTGAAAACACTGATAAATGGCAATCCCAATAGATTATAGCTGCGAATCTGAGATAATGAATAATCATTAATACCAGCTGATAATAGTAAATAATGCTTTAATGAATTAAGCATATAACCCGCCTCACAATTATCAAATTCAGTATCCTTATAGAATATTGAATTATCAAGATAATCAAATAGAATAAGCATCATAAATCTATTATAATTATAAAATGTTTCAGATGAGGAGGCAATTATTGCAGAAAGACCATTATTACAGCATAATAAACTTTCAGCAAGACATTTTTGAGAATTGCCAAAATCCCCTGTTAAACAGGATAGGAAGAAAAATACACCACCTTCCTGTGCATTGAAATTCATTAGATCATAAAGAGAAAAGGCAGGTGAAACAGTTGAGATCCTGTTAGAATGTCCCCAAAATACGGTTAATGCGGAATTTTCATAGGCATTGTTTAGATCGTTAATATCAAAGGAATAGTTTGTTTCGGGAGGTGTAAGATAAGATGGAATTAATGAGCCATCAAAAAAATATTTAATGGATTCATTATCTGAAGTTATTAAAAAACCTGATGATATTAATGAAAATATTTTTGAATAGATCTCATTAATAGTATAGATATATAGATAATCCTCAATACTATCCACATTAACATCATAGAAATGCCCCATAAAATTAATATCATAATTATCTGATTTCAGGTATTTCAAACATCCTTCCAAATAACTATCAATTTTTGATTGAGCATTAAATGGTATTCTTGAAACAGGTATAGTATTAACATATTCATTACTGATATTTCCATACTCACAATCCGCCGAGAATGCAGCATTTGTATATGGATTAGTATAGTTTTCATAAGCAGGCACTATTGATTCATCACCTATTAGAAAAATATATGCAGGCAAGCCATTAGAATTAATAAAATCATTAATCAATGATTTTACTTTGGAAAAGGATGTAATTAATGGATTGATCTCCTTAATATCATAGCCGCAGGCATTGGAAATAAATTGAATGTCCTTTATTGGTAATTTCAATGGATTCACAATAAGAATGTAATTCTCAAAATTAAACACAATATGCGGTTTTTCATAAGGCACTGAAATTAGTAATTCATTAAGAATGATGTCAGGGAATGCACATAGAGAAATAAAGATAAATAGAATAGCGAAAAAGTTTTTCATAAGACCTCCTTTATGTAAATATAACTTAACAATTGACAAAAGTCAAGGGGAAAATGTATTTTTCTTTTTTTTTTTTAAATATTCATATTTTAAGGAAACATATTTCCAATATGAATTTACACCTATTTTTTTAAAATACCTTCTTTTTTTTAGCTGTCATAGCGAATTCATTCTTACGAATGTGGCAATCTTTTTACCGGTATTTACTATTTCATATTCATTTTTTACACTACACAATACAAATTTGAACTTGACATGTATTGTTAAAAATAATAAAATAGAAAAAAGGGCAGTTCGCGAACCGCCCCTACTACATCTCCACTTGACAGAAACATATTGAAATATTATAATAATACCATTAAGTGATAAAGGAAGTGTTAATAATGTTAAACATGCTTGGCAAACAAAATGTTGATTACACTATACAAATATTATGAAAAATGTTAAGTGGGCGAGACAAATGGAATATGAATGAAGAAAGAAAAAGAAAATACTGTACAATTTTTTCTACCTCATAGCATGGGTATAACAGAAAAAATAAATAGATAAAAATGAATAGAAAAAAGGAGATTGCAACGCTTTCCTCTTTGAAAAGACCCTTAGACAATATTCAGGGCAAAGAAAAATAGAGTATGACAAACTTTTTCTCCCTCGGCGAGGAATAATATCTATAGTCGGCTATTAACATTAAAGTATTCAAATTTACTCAGGAGGTTTTTGTGAATATAGGCATTATAATTGGTAGAATTGGAGATGTTGACGGGGTATCCCTTGAAACACAAAAATGGATAGATGTTCTTAAAAGGATGGGACATGAAACATTTATTATATCCGGTCAATTTGCTAAAAATATTGCTGAGAATAGTAATGGAACTCTTGTGAAAATGCTTTCATTTTTCTCACCTGAATGTGAATGGGAGCAGAGAAGAGCATTCTTTTTTCCCAGGCAGGAAGACCTTGATGAACTTATTGAAAATCTTGAGGAATCATCCAATGTGATTGCAATGCATATATTTAAATGGATTGTATCAAATAGGATTGATATAATGATATCTGAAAATGCATCTTCTTTGCCATGTCATTTATCTATGGGAATGGGGATTAAAAAGGTTGTAAAGAATACAGGAATAAGAGTAATATGCCATGACCATGATTTTCAATGGGAAAGGGGTAAGCGATATAAATCAATGTTTGATGAAATAAACAATCTTGTAAATGATACATTTCCACTTATTGGACCAAATGTAAAACATGCTGTAATAAATTCCTATTCGCAGGATATTTTAAAGAAAAAATTTGATATTGATTCGGTAATTGTTCCCAATGTAATGGATTTTGACAAGAAATATGCAGAAAAGGATGAATACAATAAGGATATGCTTTCTAATATTGGTTTAAAAAAGGGAGATATTCCAATTTTTCAGGCAACAAGAATTGTAAGAAGAAAGGGTATTGAAACTGCCATTGAACTTGTTGAAAGGATCAAGGATAAAAGGGTTAAACTGGTAATAACGGGCAGTTATGCTGATGATGCAAGATTTGGTTATTATAAAGAACTTGTGCGATTAATAAAAAAGAAAGAATTAGAGAATCAGGTATTTTTTTCTTGTAATAGAATACTTAGTAAAAGGAAAAAATCAGATAAAGGTGAAAAAATATATTCTCTGTTTGATGCTTATGCCCATGCAAGGGCATGCACATATTTTAGTAAGTATGAGGGTTTTGGTAATGCATTTATTGAAGCAGTAATAGCAAAACGGCCTATCTTTGTAAATAATTACAAACCCGTGTTTTGGCCTGATATTGGCTCAAAGGGATTTAAAACAGTAATGATCGAGAAAAATAAATTAACAGATGAATCTGTAAATAAAATCAAGGAAATAATATATAATGATAAATTGAGTAAAGAAATTGGTGAGTATAATTATAAACTTGGTAAACAATATTTTTCTTATAATGTATTGGAAGAGAAACTATCCGAATTATTAAGTGATTTTAATAAATATAAGGACTTTCACAAAATTAAGGATATATCTTGAAAAATGTAAAAAAGATGATGCATGCTTTAAGATCTGAAAGAGTAGAAACATGGTTTGATCTTGGACTGTATATTGACAGAATAAGAGAAGATAAGAGTATTCCCCCAACAAAGGTATTTAATATTAATGATTATGCGAAATTCAAAAAAAGCATTTCACACGGTATTGCATTTGTAACCTTTGAAATAGCGGTTGATGGTGTTTCTATTGAAATTGGAAAATATGCAAAATCATTTAGAAAGATCATTAAAGATATCAAGATACATTATATTTACGGAAGTATGGATGAAAAAGTAGGAGAGAATATTGTAGATAAATCCTATAAAAGATTTGAAATACCAGAGATCATTGCTTTTGATGATTGGAAGTATTATGAAGATTTTTTTCTGAATAATCTTGAAAGGGGTAGTGAAAAATACAATCATTTAATTCAAAATTTTTGGAATGAGATACTCAGTATAACAGAGAAACTTGGTAAATATATTGAGGATAATGATATAAAACTACTATTCTTGATCAATGTTTGTTCAAATCCCGGTAATATATCTATTGCCCTTGCAACTATTTTTATATCAGAATTCATGGGCATACCTGTTATAAATAATAATCATGATTTCTACTGGGAAGGCGGGAATAGGAAAATTGATAAAATAATGAAAAATCTAAAATCCGGACCCAGAGATCATTTTTTCCATAATTCACATATTGGAGAGATCTTTTCTTTAATTGAAGTTCTCTATCCATGGGAATCTCGGTCATGGATGCAGCTTAATATTAATGAACGCCAATCAAAAAAACTTATTGAAATATATGGTCAGAATCCCGCAAATGTAGCGGAAATTGGGACTGCAATTGATGTGAATCACTATAATAATTCAAGTAAAGCAAAAACAATGAGTACATTCATACAATTATTTGATATTTTCAATAAGGGAAATAAGCATATTATTCCTCTTAAAGTTGATGAGGCGATATCAGAAAAATTGATAACAAGAGATAATCCATCCCCCATTTTTATTGGTAATAATAAAAAATTATCATTAGAGGATTTTGTACAGGATAATTTTATTCTCTTACAACCTACCAGAATATTGGAAAGAAAAAAAATTGAAGTAAATTTCAAATTGATTAAAAAAATGTTTAAAAACAAGGATTTTTCAAAATCATTTGATAATAGTAAAAATCTAAAATTGACTTTACTTATAACGGGACCAATTGGAGTAGGACATATAAAGTATGCAAAAAAATTACTCTATCTATTTGAAGAAATGCTTTTAGAAATTGATAATAATTACAAAAAAAGGGTATTTCTTGGATTCATATTCAGTGAATTTGATAAGGACTCATTTAAGAAAAGATATAAAGACCCAATTACAATTACAGAACTGTATAAAATAACATCACTCGTTCTTTTGCCAAGCGAAACAGAGGGTAGAGGACTTCCTATTATTGAATCATCTGCCTGTGGGAGACCTATTTTTACAAGAAGATATTATCCTGAGCATGTATATGCTAATGTTATTGGTGAGCATTTATCAAGACAGGAACGCTTAAAGGTAATTGAATTTGTAGATGATAATATTGATGAAAAAATCATAGATAATGTAGTGAATCATATACTTTATCCACAGGATTATATAGATGAAATGACCCATAATAAGAAAGTGATTGAAAACAGATATAGTTTTAATTTAATAGAAAATAATATTAAACATGTATTACAAAAATTGTTCATTCAGCTTTGTGATAATACTGATAATATGGAATTAACTATTAAAGCATTTAAACAGCATAATAGAATCACTGAAAAGGATAATGAAATACTGAAACATATACTTAATACAAAAAACCGACAATATATCCCTGGATATGGGAAAATGAGATTTATGATTTTTCTAAAATCATTGATAGATCCAAGCTATTTCAGAGTAGAGGAGCAGAGATTTCGCGGTATGGCAATGGAATTTGCAAATAGTCTTATTATTAATAATCCTGATGTAACACCATTATCTGAGGAAAAGATACATCAATTTTATAATGCAGTGGATAATATATTTTTATACAGAAAAGGGGAGCACAAAATCAGGATTGATCATTCATTGGATTATAGACATAGAAATAAAAGATGTTATCCATATAGAGAACTTACATTTCAGGAACTTACAGGTGTCATTATTTTGCTTTTCAATGAAATTGTTTCTCCAATACAACAAATTGATCTTTATAGAAAAGAAATCAGTCATTTGATTGATTTTGATCATGTGATACTTCAATTAACAAATAGTTCCGAACTTGAAATAGACCATAGGGAAAGATTGAAAAGGCGACTTAATGAAAATGTTCCAATTGCATTATTTCCTAGTAATTATATTAATTATGAAATTGAGTTTTTCGTTTTGCAGCCAATAAGACATCGTCTTGGACTTAAAATTGAAGAAGAACTTACAGAAAAACATCTTAAAAAGGCTAAAAACCTTGCTCCAATTTATATTATCAAACATAAAATTCCAATAGGTTTATCAATTACTGCTGATGCATTAATGAATTATATTTCAAGTTCTACAAAATCGGAAGTTAAACTATTATTTAAATATGGAATATGTAAAATAATTAAAAGTAATCAAGTAACAGTAGGGGTGCATTTTAATCAATTGGGGAAAAAGGCATTAGAATGTCTTAAAAATGTAAAAGAAAAAAATGGTTTTATTATTGCAGGAGGAGATCATTCTGCAATGATGACTGATATTGTGGATATTGAGACATTTCATATAGGAAAAGTGAGAAAGATATTATGCTCAAAAATTATGGGAATTCCTATGGGAAGCGGTTATTTACAGTGGGTGCCAAGTGGACTTAGACCATGTCTTTCCTATCCAACCCCATTGCAAACAGGCAAGGATTTCAGCAATGCTCTTTGGAGTCCGATTTTCAAAAAGCTATCAAAAAAATATGGAGAAAAGAAACTTCTTAAAATCCTCAAAAAGGATGCTGAAACAAATGGTTCGCCAATAATGAAAGTATTAAAGCATCTTATTTCAGATGAAGAAAAGAAAAAAGATATTACAACATCAGAGGTTATGGGAATCTATAATGATGGATTACCATGGTCTGGTGCTATTGCAAAAGTATCAATAAAAAATGCCAGTAAACAGTGGAAATTCAATATTATGGTAGGAAATAAAAATGATACTATGACAGTTGAGAAATTTTGCGAAGATTTTTATAAGAAGATGGGGAAAAAACCCAAGATTGCATGGAATGGCGGCTATATATTAAATGCTGAACTTGTTGGGAAACTGGGTATTCCCGAATCATATATTGGTTCTCCTCTTGGGCTTATTATAATAAATAAAAAGGTCTTATGCCCGCCATTATTCAATAAACCGGCATTTGGTATTTTTCCTGATGGAAGCTTGAACATTGATTATGTGAATTGTTCCAAAGGCATTACAATTATTGGCTTAAATGGAGAAATTGTTCTAACAAAAGATTATTACAATCTTTTAAAAGTGAAAGATGAACCATGTTTTTATGATCTTATGTATAAAGAAGAGTATATTAAAGGTGATGGAAGGATTATATATCGTCTATCCGGCAATATTATTAAGGATATAATTTATACCAAAAAGGATGAAAATGTTAAGATTATTCCTGTTGGACTAACTTTTTCATTTCCGCGAAATGCATGTCCGAAAAACTGGGATAAGGTGGGAAGAGAGGTTACTTTAAAACTTCCTTTCTGGAAAAATGTTCAATATGCACTTGAAGCGGGTCCAATGCTGATAAATAATGGGAAAATTTGTATAAATATGGAAAAAGAGGGATGGAAAACCGAAAATTCTATTAGAACTCAGGCAGCACGGCTTGATTTCACTGATATGCGCGGACCCAAAATTGCAATTGGTCTTGATAGAGATGGAAATCTTACTGTTTTAACAGTAAATGGCAGAATAAGGGAATCGGTGGGAGCAACACATTATGATATGGCAGAGATCCTTTTATCAAGAGGGATGATTACTGCTATGGGATTTGATCCAGGAGGAAGCAGTACCCTTGTTGTAGATAATAAAACATTAAATATTTCTCCATATAATCATGAATATGAAAAGGATATATATACGCTTCCACCTGAACCAAGAGCAGTGGCAAGTACAATCATTGGTATGCAATAATTTGGAGATGAGGTTTTTACTAATAAGCAGTTGAATTTAGTTAATAAGTAGTTTATAATTTATAGTATGAAAGTATTATCATTCATTTTTATAATATTAATCTTTTGTAATTGTGTAACATTGTATCATTCATCCCATATACTAAAACCATGGAGCTTTGAGGCAGGATTAAATGGAAATTTAGCTGCTACAGGAATATATTATAGAACTGATAATATTAATGATTTCGGCGGAATGGTAATAACAACTCCACCATTTTCTCTTTTTATTAGAAATGGATTTCCAGGAGGAATAAATACCGGGATATCATTAGGAGTGATTAGTGCTGATATTTTTATAACCAAATTGCTTAAAGAAGAAACTGAATCATCTCCACAGATATCTATAACACTTGATTCATATGGTGTATTATCCTATTGTGGTGAATATGGAGCATCTTTATCAATTAATGCATTTAAACATAATTATAGAGAAAACAAGAATTTCAATCCTTCATTAACAATAAGATGCGGATTTGCAAATTGGGAAGCATTGTTGGATTACCACTATAGGGGAAGAGTTTTCAATGCCGATTTTATTTTAGGAAATGAGATCCATATTCGTAAGAATTCATATATAATGCCATATTTTGGAATAGGTTTTTTCTGTGGTGACTTGGAATGTTTTCATGGATCTGCTAATGTTTCACTTGAATTAAATTTGGGAATCACAATATTTACAAGAATTACAAGAAAATGAAAAAATTAGTATATATAATTTTATGTTCACTTTTATTTATAAATTGCATTCCTGTATTGGAACAGGCAAGATTAATTGATAAATATTCTGTTGTTACATCTTTATCAGGATATGGTATTTATGATCTAAAAGATCAATGGTTTGGAGGAGTTCCAGTATTTACAGGAATTCAGATAAAATATGGTTTAACTGAAAAAAATGAAATTAGTTTTCAAACAACTTTATATGAATCTCATTTTGGAAATAAATTTTATTTGTATAATAATAATTTACATATGGTATCAGCAAAAATTGCTCTGGGATACAAAACGCAATATTATATGAGAAACTGGCTTGATATACAATATACGCTTTTTTATGGATATGATTTTAAGAAGAACTTTCATTTTTATGCAGGTACAGGTGGTTATTACTTAAGTAGAGTTGATTTTGCTCATTCAATATTTGTTGGTTCGGCATTTTATCCATTTGATCAAATGATGCATGCTGTTAAAGTAGAATGTGGTTTTTGCAGACAGATTAGTTTGACTTATCAGGATTATATATATTTTGGTATTTCAACAGATTTACAGGTATTTTGAAAATCATTTTTACCATTTATTAAATACTGAAATATTTCGGATTTTTTCCCCGAAAATGTAATTTTTATTACCCCATAAATTTTCATATAATGAATCTTCACTCCAAGCAATAAATTTCTTTTCCTTTATTGAATAAAGAAAAACATTACTTCCCATACGATATCTTGATCCAAGTATATAATAATAATTGTTATGAGGGTAAATTGCCCGGATATCAATATTGGAAAAAAAGTCATTTTCAATTATAATTGTGTCTTTTTCAAATGTAATCCCATTGTAATGAAGCTTTATAATAATATCATCATATCCTTTAAGAAAGTACAAAGTGTCGCCTTGTGAGTATTTTAAATTACTACTTCCATAACTAATTAAATATTCTAATGCTCCATTGTCAATTATTTGATATAAATCAGTTGTGTCTCTTCTTATTAAATACAATATATTATTTTCGATTTTCATTCTAAATATATCTGAAATTTCCATAGAATCTATTAATAATACTTTTTTAGCAACATTATTATAATCATAAATTCTCAAACCATAATAATTTGAGATATAAATTATTGAATCAGTCATTGATATGCAGCCTGTTTCAGCATCATAAAACAATGAACATAGCAATATTGGTGAATTATTAACTGTAAACACTTTAATACCATTATCACAAAGTACAGATAAATATTTTTTGTGAAGGTAAATATCATGAACATTATACTCAAAGGAATAACTCGATTTTTGTTTTAATGGAATTATTTCATTACTTTCATATATTGAGAATGCTTTATGATACTGAATAATCAGTAATGAGTCATTTACTATGATTTTGGAACCAGAAGAAATATCTTCCGAATTTATACAATCCAAATATCGGGAATCAGGATTAAATAGAGCACAACCTATAATAAGTAATAGAATATATATAATATTTAATCTTTTCATACTATAATTATAGGAGTATTTAGGTCTATGTAAATAGAAATTTCTCTTAATCTTCTCTTATCTTGTCTTAATAATAATAATATACTTTAAAATTTTTAAGATTGTTCTTGACATATATAAAAATACTTGTAATATTTAGTTAATTGTTATTTGGAGGCTAAAATGAAAATAAAGGTATTGTTTGTATTTATCATATTGATACCATTAACAGTATTTGCACTAACTGCAAAGAAAACTGAACTGCTTGGTATTCCTACTGCAGATGTACTGCAAAACGGTCAGTTGGATGTTGCATGTTATTTCAGTACAGCAATAAAATTTGGTGATGATAGAGTGCCACTCTCATATAATCTTGCTGTAAGTTATGGATTACTAAACACAATGGATATAACGCTGCACATGTACACATATAAGGATTTTGCACTTCAGTATCAGTATAATCTTCTGAAAGCACATGAAACATTTCCTGATATTGCACTTGGTGTTAAAAACCTAACATATAGACAGTATGTTGATGAAGGCGGCGGCGGTACTGATCCACGAACGGCTGGTTATTATGATTATTCATGGGAAGAACGGTCATCAGATTTGTTTAGCATATATGCTGTGTTCACAGAGGACTTTGGAGCTGCAGGTAAATATACAATAGGTATTGGAAGAGGCGAATTTGTTGGCTATGATAGAGGAAGATATCTTTCAACTGCTGCATTTCTTAATGAAACGCAATTATTAGATGGAATAACCAATGAATTTGTATTTGGATTCTTTGGCGGTGCAGAGATTCCCATTATGGAAAATTTAGCATTTTTGGCTGATGTGGATGGCAGAGATGTTAATGTGGGCTTAAAATATTTTACAGATATTCTTTCATTTAGTGCAGCATTAACCCATGCTGAACTTTTCACATCAAATGACCCGAATCAGAAACCAAGGATTGATGTTAGTTTTAATTATCTATTTGATTTTGGTCAGCAGGAAAAGAAAGAGTATGGATTCCTTTCAATAAATATTATTGATAATGCAACAAATAAATTAATTCCTGCAACTGTATCTTTTGAAGGTAAAACCACAAAGCCATTCTATATTAAATCCGGTAAAGTTAAAATGAAACTTAGACCCGGAAAATATACAATTAAAATTGAGGCAAAGGGCTATAAATGGCAGAAACGAATATTAACAATTGCAGCAAATGCAACAAATGAAATTAATATTGCTTTATCAAAGAAGTATGATGAAAAGCAGAAACAGCATGATAAAGCAATTACTCTTGCCAAAGAAGCAAAAACAAAACTTAATCAGGGAGACTTGAAAGGTGCTTTGATTAAACTTGAAGAAGCGAAAAATCTTGCTCCCAATGATCCTACTATACTTGCATATTGGAAAGAAGCACAAAACAAGAAAAAGCAAATGATAACAACACATAAAAATAATGCATTAATGTATGAGAAAAAGGGCTGGTGGAAATCAGCCAAAAATGAATGGAATGCAATTCTTGTTCTTGATAAAAACAATACAGAGGCAAAGAATAAATACAGTGCAATGGATAAAAAGATAAAAGGTACTGAAAAACCAAAGGTAAAGCCCGTTGAAAAACCAAAAGGTGATCCAGAAAAATTGTATAATGAGGGCTATGAAGCATTTTTGGATGGTAATTATAAGAAAGCGGTAGATAAGTTTGAACAGGTTTTAAAGATCAATCCAAATCATAAAAAAGCAAAACAATATTTAAGCAAAGCTAAAAAGAGATTATAATACATGGGGGCTTTTAAAGCCCCCTTTATTTTATGGAATTTTATTTATTATTCAATATACTAAAAGATGTAGCAAAAGAAACAGATATTAAGTATTATATGATTGGAGTGGCAGTAAGGGATATGCTTTTAAAGAGAGAAAGCATTGCAGATATTGATATTTCAGTAGAATATAAATTTGAAAAATTCATAGAGATCCTTAAAAAAACTATTAATATTAAAACAATTGTATTTTTTCCACTTAAAACAGCAAATATAGCATTAAAGGATATCAATATTGATATTGTTACAGCAAGAAAAGAAATTTATCCCCATAATGGTGAAATGCCAATAATTACACCATCTAATATTAATGATGATATTAAAAGAAGGGATTTCACAATTAATAGTATTGCATATGATTTTAGTAAAGATGGATATCTTGACCCAATGAATGGAATAAGTGATTTAAAAAAGGGAATTATACGCGGTAATAGAGAGGGATTATTTACTGAAGATCCTACCCGTATCTTCAGATTGATCAAGTATCAAAATAGATTTTCAATGAGAATGGATAAAAAAACAGAATATGATCTAATGAGAACTTTTAAAAATCGTGAATTATTTGAATCTGTGAGTAAATCCCGTATTCACAAAGAATGGGAAATGATACTTGCCGAAGAGAATGTTATAAAGTGTTTAACTCAGATGAAAAAGATAAGATTATTTGATAATATACTTAGAAAAAAAATAAATATTTACCCAAATAACTTTATGAAAACATTTAATAATATTTCAAATATTTTAGCAATATTTTATAATAATGATATTTCAGATGTAATTAAAATTGCTGATATGCTAAATAATGGTATTAAAAAATCTACAATAAAGGATATTGAGAATATTCTTTCATATATTCAAAATGGTACAATAATTTCCTCAAATACAAAGAAGAAATATACAGAACTTATGAAAAGAATACAGAAATAATATCCATTGTTAATGCTGTTACAAAGTGAATTATCACTGCTGGAAAAACATTTTTCACCCTTAAGATTATGAAACCAAGAAGAATAGCACCGAAAAATGATGATGCTGTTTCAATCTCGGGCTTGCCAAAATGAGCAAATGCAAAAATCACAGCATGTAAAAGTACTGCAATATTCACATTTTTTATATGTTTTGTAAAGGTAAACAGCATAAATCCACGGAAGAAAAATTCCCAAATAATAAAGAACAATAAAAAATAGAATTGATATAAAACAAATTTAAAGCCACCCTGCTTCATTATCCTGAAAAATGGATATATCTTTGAAAAGTCACTATGTCTTGAAGCAATAATAACAATTGGAACCATAATAACAATGCCAATAATAGTGATAATAAATGATAATTTGAAATTCTTAAAATTTAAGCCAAGATCATCAATTACAAATTTTTTCTTCATTATCATAATTATAATAAGTGGAAGTGCAGAAAGTGATGCTGTAATGAGCGATAATCCTTCACCTGAGAGCAATTTCTTGAACGGCTTAATATACATTATAAGAGGAGTAAATATAATGAGTATAATAAAAACTGTAAATGCAAACCATTTTACCTTACCCTTATTCTCCATAAAAATGTAGAAATACACGGGGAGAAGAAACATT
>JAUVJU010000097.1 GCA_030592285.1 Caldifarciminota bacterium | reverse complement strand
AGATTTATTATTAAAAATGAATTAAAAGGTAAATTTATTATTCTTTATTCCGGAAAAATAGGGTTGGGTCATGAAATAAAAACAATTTTAAATGCAGCAGAAGATTGTAAAGACAAGGACATTGTTTTTGTGTTTATTGGGTTTGGACCAGGCACTAAAATTATTCAGGAATTCATTGATAGTAATAAGAAAGGCAATGTAAAGCATTATCCCTTTCAGGAAGAGGGAATGTTCCGCTATTCAATTGCAAGTGGTGATATTGGAATTGTATCGCAGATTAAAGGAATGGAGGAATTGTTTATGCCATGTAAGACATATGATATGATGGCGGCAGGTATGCCAATAATTGGGATTAGTTCAGGTGAAAATGATTTAAAATATACAATTGACAAATATAAATGCGGGTATAATGTTGATAGTGGTGATTATTCTTCATTGCTTGATAAAATAACAGAAATTAAAAAGGACAAGAGTTTAAGAAATAAATTTGGAGAAAATGCAAGAAATGCTATTATGGAAGAACTTAATGAAAAGAATCTTTATAGAAAATATGATGAAATTCTAAAAGGAATGATAAAGTAATATGTTTGAATATTTAACAAATAATCCATATAATAGATTGATTTATCTTTGTGTTAAAGAAAACCCATCAAATGATGAATTGGATGAAATTAAATATTTATTTAATAAATTAAATGAAAAACAATTTTTACTCATTGCAATTGAGCATGAAGTAGAGGGTATATGTTATACTAATATTATTAAAGCAGGGATAAAGCCGTACTCACTCTATTTCTACAAATCACATAAGAATACATCTGAAAGAATAAAAATGTATTTGAATGAAATTGAGAAAATTGCTAAAAGTATTATTAAAGATAATAATGAAATTATTCTCCTTAAAAATGCAGGTATTGCAGCAGTATATTCTGATGATCTTGGAAAATGTCCAATGGGGGATATTGATCTACTTGTTAAACAGAATGATTTTATTAATATACATAATAATATTATAAAATCTGGCTTTACACTTAAATTCCGTAATCCCAATGAAAAAGCAACAACTAAGTATATTACGGAAACGGGGAATGCCGAATATTATAAGGATTTGAATATTGGAAGAATGTGGCTTGAAATGTCCATAAGAAGCGTGTCGGGAAGATGGATTAGACCGGATCAGGAACCACAGAACGAAATTTTATTTAAGACATCTATCAAGTATAAAGAAAATATGAAGATACTATGTCCTGAATATAATTTATTGCAGGTTTGTCTGCATACTGCAAAACATTCTTTTGTTCGTGCACCCGGATTTCGACTCCATCTTGATGTAGAACGAATTGTTAAGGGCAGCAATATTGATTGGAATAAATTTGTTGGAATTGTAAAGGAATATAATGTAAAAACACCTGTGTATTTTTCACTTATTATTCCACTTGAATTGTTTGGTACACCTATTCCGCTATTTGTGATAAATACTGTAAGGCCGAATATAATTAGAAGAAAGTATATTTGCTCAGTATTAAAAAGAGTGAATATTATGCATCCTCACAAAAAGAAATTTAATAAAATTCAATTTATTCTTTTCCATATAATGCTTTATGAATCATTTCAGGAAATATTCAAAGCATTATTCCCAAGTACTAATTATGTTAAAGAAATGTATAGTATTAAGACATTGACAGGATTAGCGAAATATTATATAAGAAGAATTAGAGATATTATTTTTAGAAGGAGTTTCATATAATGAATGATGCATTGCTGTTAAAAAGGGTATTTGATATAATATCTTCATTGTTATTTTTATTAGTATTTGGACCTATTATTATTCTAATCGGATTTCTGAATTATATATGTTCGGGGTTACCTATTGTTTTTTTGCAAGAAAGATTGGGTAAGAATGGAATTGTATTTAAAATAATTAAATTTAGAACAATGGTTATAGATGCTGTAAAAATGGGTAATGGAATCTTTGTGGACAAGAATGACAATAGAATTACGGGCTTTGGTTCTTTTTTAAGAAAAACATCTTTAGATGAATTGCCACAGTTTATAAATGTGTTAAAAGGAGATATGAGTATTGTAGGACCAAGACCGCCATTACCGAATTATCCACAAAATTATGCAGATTATCCTGAATATATCAGGGGTAGATTTGATATGTCTCCCGGTCTTACAGGATATGCTCAGGTAAGCGGAAGAAAAATGTTAAGCTGGAATGAAAGATTTGTTTTTGATTTAATATATGTGGAGACATACTCATTCCACTTTGATATATATATATTACTAAAAACAATATTTCATATTATGAAGAGGGAAGGTATTTATGGAAACCACTAAAAATGTAAATATACTATTTTCCAGCATAGGAAGACGGGTAGAACTTGTTCAACTTGCGAAAAAAGCACTTATTGATTCAAAAAATAAAGGCAAAATTATTGGTATTGATATTGATAAAAATGCACCGGCTCTATATTTTTGTGATGAATCATATATTGTACCTGAATGTGATAATGATGAATTCATTGAAAACATTATTCAGATCTGCAATGAAAATGAAGTTTCACTCATAATTCCCACAATAGATACTGAATTACCCTTTTTATCAAGAAACAAGGATTATATTGAAAGTAAAACAAATGCTATTTTGATGATTTCAGACAAAAGGGTTATTGAGACATTTTATGATAAAAGAATGACAAATAAATTTTTTAAAGAAATTGGAATAATTACTCCCAAAATATATAATAAAATTGAAGAAATAAATGATTTTCCTGTAATTGCAAAACCAATAACAGGCAGTGCATCTACAGGTATTATTAAAGTAATGAATAAACCTGAACTGGTTTTTATAAAAGATAGAAAAGATTACATAATTCAGGAATGTATTAATGGCGATGAGATCACTATAGATGTACTTTACGATTTTAAGGGGAATATAATATCAATAGGTATGAGAAAACGAATAAGGATTAGAGGTGGTGAAGTCCAAATAGGAGAGACACTATTTAATAATGATATATTAGAAAATATTAAGATTATTTCAAAGCATCTTGATTTTAAAGGGGGAGTTACATTTCAAGCATTTACGAATGATAAAGGTGTATTTTTTATTGAATGTAATCCCAGATTTGGCGGAGGATTGCCATTTACAATTATTGCAGGGGCTAACTTTATAAAATATCTGATAATGTTATTAGATAATAAAAATCCATCTATAATACTTGGGAAAGATTATAAACAGGGATTAATCTTTTCCAGATATGATCAAAGCATTGTTATTGATGATGATTAAATTAATTATATGTGATTTGGATGATACTATATTTCCAGAGTATGATTATGTTATATCAGGATATAGAGAAATTGCAAAAAAGTATAGTAAAAAAATGGATATTGATTCAGAAAGTATCTTTGATCAATTGAAATCATCTTTTGATGCCTCTGTTATAAATCCTTTTAATTCCTTTATTGAGAAAAATAGTTTGAATGATAATGAGATGGATAAGATGATTGATATTTACAGATATCATAACCCCTATCTTACATTATATGAAGATATTAAGGATTTTCTTGAAAAAATACGGTCAATGGGTATTGTTATTACTATTTTAACAGATGGAGAGGAGAAGAGACAGCTTGCAAAGATTGATGCCTTAGGGATAAAGGATTATTTTGATTATATAAAGGTATCTGAGAAAAAATATTTTAAACCACATCCGCATGGTTATGAGGAAATAATAGGTAGATATCAATTTAAGAATAGTGAGATTCTTTGTATAGGTGATAATCCTAAAAAGGATTTCTATTATCCGCTTGAACACGGTATGAACGTTGTGAAAACAAATAGATTTGTTGATCTACCATTTCCTGATAATCATCCTATTATTAATGAAATTCATCAAATAACAGAGATATTAACATTATTATTGATATAACAAAAATTATTCTTCAAAACTTTAATTGGAGAATAACCAAAATCTTAAATCCTGTCTTGATATAAAATTTTCTTATGCTAAAATAGTACTATGAATTTATTATGTATTACACTATGTTTATTATTTTCTCAATTCTCAGAGGGAGTACTTTCAAATAGTAATAATATTAAACAGATATTCAATAAGCCCAATTATAAATATACCGAATACGAACTTGAAAATGCTCTTAGTAATGATTTAATTACTGAATATTTGAGATCATCGTTAAATATCAATATGTCTTCAATAGACAATGATACAAAAGTGGACTCTATGATGATATATTTAAATAGAGAACAATTTGCATGGGTTTTGCAATTTGAAGCAGATAATTATTTGGAACATTATATTAAACTGCTTGCTTCAATAAAAGACGGCAATGATATTGAAACAAAAAAGATCATTGAAGAAATGAATAAATACTCCAAACCGGAAATTGATTCCCTTTTGAATATGGCTGAAGCAATATTACTATTAAAGCAAGATGATTATGATAACGCTTTAACACTAATAAACTCATATAATGATTCATACTCATTATATATAAAATCAATATGTTATCTTAAAAAGGGCGATTATGATGCTGCATATAATATATTAAAGCAAATCAATAATCACACAATTAATCATTCGGGTTATATTATAATTTCCGATATTTATATGAAAAGGGGACAGTATTCTGAGGCACTAAATTATATAAGAAATTTTGAAGAAGAATTCAAGCAATCAAATAAAATGCCGTATATTTTATATCAAAAGGGCTATATCTATTATAAAAAAGGATATTTTCTAAGATCAATAGATATTCTTGAAAATATGATAAACATATCACGAAATAATACTTTGAAGGGTAATGCCTATTATCTTATTGGAAAGAATTATTTTATGATAGGTGATTATGAACATATGGAAAAATATTTGGCATATGTAAAAAATCCTCTTATTCCATCTGATTTCAAAAAGAATGCTTTGTTTTTAGATAGTAAAGGAATGTTCTTTGGTGAGGATTATGGAAAAGCAATTGAAAAAATGGAGAAATTTTTAGAATTATATCCTGAGGACTTTCTAACTCCATATGCATATCAGATCTTAGCACAGTCATATTTTTATTTGGGTGATCTATCAACATCCCTTAAATATATTGATTCTATTAAAAATCCTGAATTTGTTGTTGATAAACTTGTTCTTATGAAATATTTTATTGATTATAGAAATGGTATATTTGAGGATAGTATATCTGCCCATGAAAGTTTTTTAAGTAATGAGAAGAATAATCCTTTAAGAAAGGATGCTTATGAGTACATACTCAATCATTCTGATAATGATGATCTTAAAACAAGAACAATGAAATCATATCTTGAAGAATTCCCAGATAATGTTGACTTTATTCAATATTTTTCTAATTTGATGCCATATCTGGTTTTTTATGAAAGGCATGATGATATACTTTGGTTTGCTGACCGTATATCGGAGTATTTACCAAAAAGTAAAGATGAATTGTATACAATGATTATTGAAAAGATGTATGAACTTGGGATAAATGGAAAGGCAATAGATTTTTATGCAAGATATGCAGATAAATATGATAAGGATGATGATAAGGTTATATTTCATATTGCATTATTATTATCAAAAACAGGTGAAAATATATCATCCGAATTGCTTATGAAACATTTGATTGATAATAATAGCAGTATATATGTGGATTCTGCCTATATATTATTATCTGAAATATATATTGAAGAAAGAAATTTAATTAATATGAGAAATTTACTTTCAGAAATTAATATTAATGAGAAACATTATTTGTATGCATTTATTTTAAGAAACAAAGCACAATTAGAGAAGATAAATAGAAATTATGAATATGCAGTAAATGATTTAATATTGTCGGCGGAAATATTTGGTGATATGAGAGATGAGGCATCAATCTCACTTATAAGAGCTGCTGAGGCAGCTTATGAAAACAATGATAGTGAATATGCATGTATATTACTTGATAAAGCAAGCATGCTGGCAATGGATATTGAAATAATTAATAAAATAAAAGTTCTCAATGAAAAATATAAAAACCATTAAGTATTTCCCCATAACGCTTGGATGTGTGAAGAATCAGATTGATATGGAATATATGTGCGGTGAATTGAATACAAAAAAATGGGTAATGGTCTATAATCCGGAAAGTGCGGATGTAATTATCATAAATACATGTTCATTTATTAATGATGCAAAAGAAGAATCACTTAATATGATCCTTGAAATGCTTGAAATCAGACCTGTGATTGTTACGGGCTGTTTATCGCAGAAATATGGTGAAAAACTTCAATCACTAATCCCTGAGGTAAGTATTTTCACAGGAACTGAAAGTGCACAGTTTGCTGATAGAATTGATATTTCATTTAGAAAGAAAGATAGGATAATTTTACTAAATAGAAATAATAAAGAATATAAGGAACAGAAGAGACAATTTGTCTTTGGTGGATTTCACACATATATAAAACTATCTGAGGGCTGTGATAGAACATGTAGTTACTGTATTATCCCAAAAATCAGGGGTCCATACAGATCAAGATCAATAAGTAGTATTATTAATGAAATAGAATTATTATATAAAAAGGGCTTTAGAGAATTTAATCTTGTATCAGAAGATAGTTCTCTTTATGGTATTGATAATTATAAAAAGAAAAAATTACCTAAACTAGTTGAAGCAATTGAAAAGATCGGCTTTAATAATGCATATTTCAGATTATTATATTATTATCCAGATAGAGAGATTTATGATATTGCGGATTTTATTTCTGAATCCAAATCATTTATAAAATACATTGATATTCCATTTCAGCATGTATCATCAAAAATATTAAGATCAATGAAGAGAGATATCATAGATCCAAGGGAAATCTGTAATTACATAAAAAGGAAAGGATTAATTATCCGTTCATCACTTATGACCGGTTTCCCGGGTGAAATGCTTAGTGATTATATTGATCTAAAACATTTTATTAAGGATGGATATATTGATAAGATCGGTATTTTCATTTTCTCACCTGAGGAAGGAACAGGTGCCTTTAAAATGAAGCAGATAAGTAAAAGAACAGCATTAAGAAGATATGAAACATTAAAAAATATTTCTGAAAATATTATGGAAATAAAAATGAAAGAAAAGATTGGGGAAACAGTAAAGGCAATTGTTAATATTTCTGAAAAAGATACTTCTTATGGAAGATTAATTGAGGATATGCAGGATACCGATATGGAACTTATAATTAGCAGCGGTAATTTACCTTTATTTACAGAATTAAATATTAAAATCAAAAATGTGGAATCAATGACATATATTGGAGAGGTATTGTAGGGACAGGGCTTGACCTGTCCACCAATGCATGAAGAATTATCTTGATTTACATTTTTGTCTTTTCCACTTCGTCACACAAGTAAAGGTACATTCCGAATAATCTGAGGAATGTATTGAGCAGGAATAATCTGAGGAATGTATTGAGCAGGAATAATCTGAGGAATGTATTGAGCAGGAATAATCTGAGGAATGTATT